>NZ_JBNDHZ010000016.1:0-77426 GCF_056755355.1 Luteibacter sp. HAY1-4A | reverse complement strand
AGATGTGTATAAGAGACAGGTCGTACACCTTCGCCAGGTGCTGGAAATCGAGGTGGGTGTAGATCTGGGTGGTGGCGATGTCGGCGTGGCCGAGCAGTTCCTGCACCGAGCGCAGGTCGCCGGAGGATTCCAGCATGTGGCTGGCGAACGTGTGCCGGAGCATGTGCGGATGGACCCGCTTGGCCTGGCCGCTGGACAGCTTGGCCAGGCGCTGCTGCACCGTGCGGGGGCTGATGGGCGCCCCGTCCCTGCCCTTGAACACCGGCTGCCCCGGTTCCGCGCCGCCCAAGGCGGCCAGCGCCTTCAAGGCGGCCACGGCGAAGCGGCCTACGGGGAGGATGCGCGTCTTCTGGCCCTTGCCCAGCACCCGGACCTGCCCGTCCTCCAGGTCCAGGTCGCCCCAGTGCAGGCCGCACAGCTCCGAAAGCCGCAAGCCACTCGAATAGAACAGTTCCATCATCGCGGTGTCGCGCGGCGCCAGCGGGCCGCCGAGGCTGGTTTCCACCAGTTCCTTGGCCTCGTCGGCGTCCAGCACCTGGGGCAATTTGCGCCGCACCTTCGGTCCGCGGACGCCGGCGACCGGGTCGTGGTCGAGTCGGCCTTCGCGGCTGAGGTACCGGAACAGCGTGCGGCAGGCGGACAGCAGGCGCTGGATGCTGGTCGGCTCCAGCCCCTCGCGCGCTTTGCCGTCCCTGCGGGGCGGTGGACGGTGCAGCCGGGCGATCATCGTGCGCATCCGATCCGGCGTCAGCCGGTCGAAGCTGTCCAGGCCTTCCTCGTCCATGAACGCCAGGAGCTTGTCCAGGTCGCGGCGGTACGCCGCTAGGGTATGCGCTGAAGGTGCCCGCTCGGCGGCAAAATGGCCGAGGAAAGCCTCGACGGCGGCGCGAGGGTTCACGCCACCTTCCGCGCCCGTTCGATGGCCGAGCCCACCGTGGTCGAGATCATGTCCAGGAACAGCGTGCCCATGCCGGGATGGAAGCGGTCTGGATCGGCGCTGCCGATGGCCAGCAGCGCGTCGTCGCCCACGCGCATGAGCGCGGCGGAGCGCACTTCGGGCGCGGCGTCGCCGAACAGGCGGTGCAATTTGTCGGGGGCCAGGCGGCCGGCGACGGGATCGCCGTGCTCGAGGAAGGAGGCGAATTCCGGCAGCCCGGAGGCACCGTGCGGTTCGCGCAGCAGCCAGGGTTCGTCGGGCAGGCCGGCGAGGTCGCCGAAGAACACGAGGCGGATGCGCTCGGACTGGAAATCCTCGGTGAGACGGCGAACCACCTGGCGCACGGTGTCCTCGATGCCGCCCGCACTCAGCAGCGCGAGCATCAGTCCGTGCACGCGGCGCATCAGCTTCTCGTTGTCGCCTGCCACGGCGGTGAGGTCCCTGAGCCGCGTTTCCAGCTCGGCGTTCTTCTCGCGCAGGCCGCGCAACTGGTGCACCGCCAGCGACGACGCGGAGCCCGTCGCGCTCGGCAGCACCAGTTCGTGGGCCAGATCGGGATAATCGACGAGGAAGTCCGGGTGCCGCCGCAGGTAGGACGCCACGGTGGCTGGCTCGATGGCGCCGTCGATCGTGGTGTCGGTCATGGTGATTCCTCGGGTACGGACGATGCTTGTCGCTAAGTTAGCAAGTCTGCGGGCAGTGCGCTGATGCGTGCGGTGACCGTCACACTTCGCCCTCGAAGACGAAAGCAGCTGGGCCCGTCATCCATAAGGTGTGGCCAGGTCCGTGCCATTCGATGGTGAGGGTGCCGCCGGGCAGCTCCACGTCGATCACCGGTGCGGCAAGGCCGAGCGCCTGGGCGACCGCTGCTGCCGCACAGGCGCCGGTGCCGCAGGCGCGTGTCCAGCCGCTACCCCGTTCATGCACGCGAAGGCGGATACGGTTCGGCCCGAGGCGTTGTGCGAAGCCGATGTTGGCGCCTTCGGGGAAGACCGGGTGCGAGGTCAGGAGCGGACCGAGGCGGTCGACCCTAGGGTCCGTCACGTCGTCCATGAAGACCACGCCATGGGGATTGCCCATGGAGACGGCGCCGAAGGTCACGTCCTCGCCGTCCACGTGCACGGTGTAGGTCGCATGCGCCGGCAGATCGAGCGGAATGGCCGCGGGGGCGAAGTTCGGTTCGCCCATGTCGACGACCACCGTTCCTTCGTCCAGCACACGGACCGTCACCGGGCCGGACGGACTTTCCAGGCGGACGTCGGTGTCGCGCGCGATGGCCCCGTCGCGGTAAAGCCATGCCGCCACGCAACGCACGCCGTTGCCGCATTGGCCCGACGGCGAACCGTCGGCGTTCCAGATGCCGTAGTAGAAGGCGCAAGACGGATCGCGCGGCGCTTCGATGCTGATGAGCTGGTCGAAGCCAATCCCCGTGTGCCGGTCGGCCAACGCCGCGACGCGCGCTGCGTTCGGAACGCGCGGCGGATCCTCGCGCCAGTCGACGATCGCGAAGTCGTTGCCGATCCCATGCATCTTGGTGAAACGGGAGGGCATCGTAGTATTAGGGGTGGATGACCGAATTGAACGGCTGGGCGCTGGTGCTCGCCGCTGCCGGCGAGTGCGCATCACTCCTGGCCGGGGCCGCCGCCTGCGGCGTGGCCGTCGCGCCGGCCGCGGGAGGCGGCGGAAGGAACAGCGGACCCTTGTTGCCGCAGCCGGTCAGGGCGGCAGCGGTGACGGCGAGGGCGATGGGCAGCATGAGTCGGCGCATGGGCAACTCCTTTGAACGAACGCCAGTATAGCGTCGGGCCAGGGACACTCGCTCAAAGCTGCTTTTCGAAACGGAACGCGTCGGCGCCGTCGGCGTAGTACTTCGCGTATTCGCCGATTTGCGCGTAACCCAGCCGTTCGTAGAGCCGGATGGCCACGGCATTGTCCTTGCGCACTTCCAGCCGCAACGACCGGCAGCCACGCGTACGGGCCGCCTCTTCCGAAGCGCCGATCAGGGCCGTGCCCACGCCCTTGCCCTGTGCGTGGGGACTGGCCGCGAGCGAATAAAGCCGCGCCACCGTCGTGCCCTTGCGGAAGAACACCACGGCGGTGCCCAGGAACCGGCGGTGGTTCGCGCTGGCGACGAGCACCAGGGCACTCTCGCTGTCGAGATGCTTGCGATACTGGGCGCGGCTCAGGCGATCCTGCGCGAAGCTCGATTCCTCGAGCGCGACAAGGTCGTCGAGATCGCTGACTTCGGCGCGACGAACGCGCACCGCGGCGGTAACCGGGGTTGGACGCATGCGCTTGGAAACTCCGGCGCGGATGGGGGACGAGAGGGACGAGGCGGGGTCGGGCAAGCGCGGCACTGTAGACCTCGGCGCCGCACGGATCAATGACTTTTTCATGAACCTGCACGAGGTCCCGCTTGTGCGCCGCGCCGCTGGAAGCTCACACTGCGGCACCGGCGATACGATCGATCCCAGGCGGGGTCGAGGGAATGACATTCGCCGCTTGCAGAGGTCTCATGAGCCGGCTCGTCATCGTCGTGGAGAAAGCCTCGGACTGGGGCTCGTATTACCCGTCCGCCGATGTCGTCACCGCCATGGATTACCTGCGCCAGCCGGTGGGTACCGACGACGAGCGCACCCACGTCATCAACCTCTGCCGCAGCTACAAGTACCTGGGCACGGGCTACTACGTGTCGCTGCTGGCGGAAGCGCGCGGGCACAAGGTCATTCCCTCGGTGCGCACTGTGAACGACCTGCGCCGACGTTCGCTGTACGGCCTCGACATCGACGACCTCAACCAGAAGCTTGCCAATTTCCTGCCCGCCGGCGGCCGCGACACCACCGATTTCGGCATCCTGGTGTACTTCGGCGAAACCGCTTATCCGGACCTGCAGGATCTTGCGAGACAGCTGTTCGACCTGTTCCCCTGCCCGCTCATGCGCATCGAGTTCGAGCGCGACCGTATGTGGCAGGTGTCCTCGATCAAGGCGGTTGGCCTGCAGACGCTCGACGACGCGCAGGAAGACGCCTTTGCCCAGGCGCTGGACAAGTTCTCGCGCAAGATCTGGCGCAAGCCGCGCGCGCGGCGCCGCTTCCGCTACGACATCGCGATGCTGGTCGATCCGAACGAGAAGATGCCGCCCTCGAACAAGAAGGCGCTGAAGCACTTCATCGAGGCGGGCAAGCACCTGGGCATCGAAGTCGACCCCATCGGCAAGAACGACTACCAGCGCCTTGCCGAGTACGACGGCCTGTTCATCCGCGAAACCACCGCCAGCGACAACCACACCTACCGCTTCGCACACCGGGCGGAGAAGGAAGGCATGGTGGTGATGGACGATCCCACGTCCATCCTGCGTTGCACGAACAAGATCTTCCTGAACGACCTGATGGTCGCGCGCAAGCTTGCCACGCCGGCCACGGAGATCCTCTACCGCGACGACACGCGCCGGCTGCGCGACCTTCCCGACCGGCTCGGCCTGCCCATCGTGCTGAAGATTCCGGACGGGTCGTTCTCGCGCGGCGTCGTGAAGGTGGAAACGCGCGAGGCCCTGGAGAAGGCGGCGAGTGAACTGTTCTCGCACAGCGCGCTGCTCATCGCGCAGGAATACCTGTATACCGAATTCGACTGGCGCATCGGCGTGCTGAACCACGAAGCCCTGTATGCATGCCAGTACTTCATGTCGCGCGGCCACTGGCAGATCTACAACCACGGCGCCAAGGGCACGGCGAAATCCGGGGGCTTCCGCACTGTGCCCGTGCGCGAGGCGCCCGCCGAGGTGGTGAAGCTGGCGCTCAAGGCCACGCAGACGATCGGCGACAGCCTCTACGGTGTCGATTTGAAACAGATCGGCGATCGTCCCGTGGTCATCGAGGTGAACGACAACCCATCGATCGACGCGGGTGTCGAAGACGCCTACCTCGGTGAGGATCTCTATCTGCGCATCATGCAGGAGTTCCTGCGCCGACTCGAACTGAAGCGCCTGGGCATCCAGGCCTGACTATCCGGAATGAGGAACCTGTGGGAGCCGGCTACGCCGGCGATCCCGCAGCAGCGGGCAAGTCCGCCGCGAGTAGCCATCGCCGCTGAAGCGGCTCCCACATGAGCCCTGGCCGCCTCAACGGCGCAGCAGCGCGGCCAGCAGCGACATCGGCAGCCCCGGCTTCATCGCCACCAGCACGCTGGCCGGTGCCATCAGCAGCCAGAAGGCCGGCGTCCAGCCCAGCGTTTCGCTGTGCGCCGAAAGCGGCGTCAGCAGGAGCAGCAGCGCCCCGCCGACCAGCCAGGCCAGGGCAACGAGGGCGCGCAGGCGGCGCGGCGAGAGCGTGTCGTGCATGGCGAACTCCTGGCATCGGTGGCGGATGGGAGGAGCCTAGGCAGCCAGCGTCTCAAAACCCGCGACTTCCCAAGGCCCTGGCCCGGACAACCCGCGAGATGCCTTCGCAAAGGCGACCCAAGGCCTTTCCGGCGCCTTCGCACCTGCCATAATTTCCCCCGAGCATGAGCCAAGGGAAAATTCATGAGCGCTGAAGCGCACCGTTACGCCGTCTTCGGTCATCCGATCGCGCATTCGCTGTCCCCCGAGATCCACCAGGCCTTCGCCGCGCAGCTCGGCATCCGCCTGCACTACGAGACCATCGACGTCGCGCCGGGGCAGTTCGAGGAAGCGGTGCACCGCTTCTTCGCCGAGGGCGGACTGGGCGCCAACGTCACGCTGCCGCACAAGGGTGCGGCCTTCGCGCTGGCCGGCAATCGCACCGAAGCCGCCGCGCGCGTCGGCTCGGCCAACACCCTCACGCCGCTCGTGAACGGCAGCATCGAGGCGCACAACACGGACGGCAGCGGCTTCGTGCGCGATATCGCCGAGCGGCACGGCTTCGACCTGCGCGGCCACGATGCCCTGCTGCTGGGCGCCGGCGGCGCGGCCAGGGCCGTGGCCTGGGCCCTCATGGACGCCGGTGTGGAAACCCTCACCATCGTCAACCGTACCCCCGAGCGCGCCGACGCCATCGCCGACGCCATCGGCGAGCCGGGTCGCTGCTATACACGGTACTGGGATGGCCTCGACGGCGAATCCTTCAATCTCGTGGTGAACGCCACCTCCATCGGCGTCACCGGCGGCGGCTTCGACCTGCCCACCTCGATCCTGAAGGATCATTCCACCTGTTACGACCTGTGCTACGGCGCTGCAGCCGCGGGATTCAAGGGCTGGTCGCTCGCCGCGGGTGTGCGGCCGGACTGGTTCCGCGACGGCCTCGGCATGCTGGTGGAACAGGCCGCCGACGCCTTCGAGCGCTGGCACGGCGAGCGCCCGGACACCGATCCGGTATACCGCATGCTGCGCCAGCGTTTTTGAACCCGCCTAGCGGGCGAGCATTTGCCGCACGCCCAGCGAGACGATGAACGCGCCACAGACGCGGTCGATCCACGCCTTGCCGCGGCGGTAGTAAGCAGCGATGCGAGGGGTGGCGAAGACCACGGCGACGAATCCGTACCACGCGGAAGCGACGACGGCGACCACGGCCAGCATGCACAGGAACGTCGGTGGCGACACGTGCTTCGGCGCGGCCGCCGAAAACACGGCGGCGTAGAAGGCCATGGCCTTCGGGTTGCCGATATTGGTGACGATACCTGCGCGGAAGGCCGCCGGTCCGCCCCGCACGTTGCCGGACGAGGGCGTCGCGCCCTCGCTGCCAGCGCGAACGATCAGGCGCCCGCCGAACCAGATGAGGTAGCCCGCGCCCACCACCTTCACCGCGAGCGCGATCCACGGGAACATCGCGAAGACGATACCCACGCCGAGGATGGCGCAGCTGGCCCAGAAAAGGTTCACCAATACGGTACCGCCCACCATGGCCAACGCTTCGCGCGTGGTGCTCGACGCAGCCCGATGCGCGATGGCCACGAAGTTCGGCCCGGGGCTGACCACCCCGATCACGTAGACGGAAAAGACGAGTGCGATGGCGTGCAGGTCGATCATGCGGCTTCTTCCGATAGAGCGCTCGACTGTACGCCCTGTCGGTCACATCTGCGTGAGAAAAGCGCGCTCCCGCCTCAGGCGGGAGCGCGTGTCACAGGTTTACGGAGCGGCGTTCACACGGCGGCCGCCCTGGAACCGGTTGGCCGGCACGGTGGCCTGCTTGCCGAGCGTCAGCGGCGTGCCCCACGCGTCGGCCACCTTGAAGGCGGCGAAGCCCTTGCCGGTGCCCTGCCATTCCACCAGGCGATCGCTGGCGTTGCGCCAAAGCAGGTCGGCCATGCCGTCGCCGTCGTAGTCGCCGATGCTCGCGAGCGTATAGCCCGTGGGAATGGCGCGGCTGCGGGTCGCGGTGACATTGAACCCGTCGAGCGTCCACCAGCTCAGTTGCGCGTTGGCGGTGTCCGTCCAGACAAGGTCGGTCGTGCCGTTCCCGTCCATGTCGCCCACGCCGTAGAGCGTGGCGCCGGCGGGTCGATCGGGCAGCCGGCGCGAGACGAAGCCGCGCTTCTGGTCGGCGATCCACAGGGTGACCGAGGTGTCGCTGGTACGCGTCCAGACAATGTCCGTGTAGCCGTCGCCGTTCGCGTCCGCGAGAACGGGAGTGGCTCCGCGCACGCCATTGATCGGCTGGGAAAGCGCGGTCACGATGATGTCGTTCTGCGTGGTGGGATCCAGGTCGAGCTTCCACCAGATGATCTGCGTGGTCTTGGTATCGAACCACACCAGCTTCTGGTCGCCGCTGGGATCGTCCACCCCGGTGCCGAGCAGCTTCCACGTGGACGGCACGGAGTGGCTCACCACGAACGGGTAATAGCCACCGGTGCCCGTGGACACCCAGATGTTCACACGGTTGTCGCTGCCCAGCAGCACGATCTCGCCCGACTTGAGCGACAGCGCGTTCAGCCCGGGAATGAGGTCGCCGAAGGCGGCGACGGTCAGGCTGGGATCGATGGCCTGCGTCTGGTCGTAAAGGCTGACCGCGCCCTTCATCGCCACGGAGTGCAGCACGCCCGCGGAGGGATCCACATAGGCGAAGTCGCTGTAGCCGTCGTTGCTGAACAGGTTGTTGAGCGAGAGGAAATCCGCCGGCGCCGCATAGGCGCGCTTTGCCGGCGATCCCCAGGCCGTGACCGCATCGACGAGGTTGGCCGCGTTGATCGTGCCCAGGCCGGTGGCCAGGTTGTAGCCCACGTTCGCCTTCCACGCGGGTACCAGCGCATGCGTGGTGGGGTCGCCGCCTTCCACGATGCCGACGATGTTGCTGAGGTTCTGTCCGATGTCGCAGTTGGGGGAACCCACGCCGCAGGGCTGCACGATGTCGCCTTCGGTGACGTTGTTGAAGACGCACTCCGCACCGATCGTCGCGCCGTTGCTGGCGTTGCACGCGGTGAGCGTCTTCGTGTTCGGCGAGCCCACGGTGCCGAACTGACGGGCGGCGATGCCGTAGAACGCCGGCAGTACGTTGCCGCTGCGGTCGCCGGCACCCTGGTTGATCAGCGTCTGCACGCCGGCCATCGCCGGCGCTGCGAACGAGGTGCCACCCGCCGAATTGGCGAAGACGCTGTCGGGGTTGTCGAAGTCGCAGGCGGTGCCGCCGTTCGCGTCGTCGGACATGCAGAAGACGAGGGCATGACCGAAGATGCCGTTGGCCGAGAACAGCGAGACGTCGGGAAGGAGGCGCGACGTATGGTTGGTCGAACCGCTGATGCCGACCTGTTCCACCGGCTGTGCGAACCGGCCGCTGGGGCCGCCACCGGCACCGCCGACCTGGAGGAAATCCTGCCCGCGGCCCACGCTGTCGTTACACGCGGTGATCCCGTCCTTGTAGCCGAGCAGCGTGTACAGGTGGCTGCTCGCGCAGCTGTTGTTCCAGGTCATTTCCGGGATATAGCTGAGGGCCGACTGGTAGTACGGCAGGTTGGTGGCGGTCCAGTAAGTGGAAAGCTGGCCGCGATCGTTGAAGTCCGTGCCGCCTACGGCAACCGCCGAGGGCGAAGCTGCCAGTCCGTTCACGGCCGCCCCGGACGTGGACCAGAACAAGGCCCCTTGGTCGCATTGGGTAGAACCACCGTCGCCGGAAGAAACGAACACGGTCACGCCTTCGGCAGCCGCGGCCGACCACAGCACGTCCGCGACGAACGCGTCGCTCGGATCCGCCGATTCGCATGCACCGTAGCTCAGGCTCCAGACCGGTGGCGGCAACTCGCCGTTGGGACCGCCCTCGAGCAACCGCGCCGCGGCCGTGAATGGCCCGAAGCTGGCGCCGTAGTCGGCGCACGAGGCAAGCACCACGTCCGCATCGGGTGCGGCCGCGCCGGCCCACTCGGCATCGAGTGCGGCTTCCCCTTCGTCGCCGTTGCGGCCCGGATCGGCGCACGCTTCGCCATCGTTGATGGGATGCAGGATGCTGAAGGTACCCTTCGCGTCGGCGGGGAGGAATGCGCGACGGAAGCGCGCGACGTCGTCCGGCAACACGTTGGTCCGTTCAAGCACGACCACCGTCTGCCCGGCGCCACGCAGCGCATCGCGCCGCTGCCAGAGCGGCTTCACGTTGTAGACCTGGTTGAAGTCCGCCGGCACCATGTCGTACGTGGTGTTCGGATTGGTGTTGCCGGGCGGCACGGTGAAGTCCGGCCGCGCGGCGGCGTCCGTGCTCCACTTGCCGTGCTTGCGGTCGAACGTGGCGCGTGCAACGGGCGTGTGCTGGGCCTTCGGGAAGAAGTCGTCCAGGGCGACGGCCTGGATCACCGGCGACAGCGCGACCGGCACCTTCGTTGCCGTGGCGTTGGCGAAATGACGTCCGCCATCCACGTCATAGCGATGCAGCTCGGTGCCGAAGGCTTTCCCCACGGCGGTCGCGGAGCCGGAAACGAGGATGCGCATGCGGTCTCCCGACACGCTCGATACCGTCATGCCCTGGGAGCGCAGCCATTGCTGCACGGCTTGCACATCCTGCGGCGCGGGGCCGAAGCGCTCACCCAGTTCCTTCGCCGTCAGCCAGTGGTGGAAATCCGGCGACGCAGGGTTGTTGAGCGCAGAGAGGTAGGAACGGAATGCCTTCTCGCGGTCGTCGTCGCGCTTCAGCACGATCGTGATGCCGTCGACCGTGTCCCCGGCCGCCATGGCGCCCGCGTCGTACTTCGAAAGTGCCTGCAACGGTGCCGTTCCCGGCAGCGCGAACGTCGATGTCTTTTCGACGTTCGTACTCACCCGTGCGATGGCCTGGGGTTGCAAGGATCGCGTGGCTTGCTGCAGATCCGTTGCGGCGGAGGACAACGACAGGGCGCAACCTGTCGTCAGGCCCGCGAATGCGAGCCAGCTGGTGTACCTGCGTAGCATGTGCTTACTCCCTTGGCGTGAGTGATGTTTCCCCACCGAGCTCCCTTGTCCAGGCTTTCCCCCTAAACGCCAAGTTTCAGGGCGATCAGTCGTCCCACGCTAAACCCGTCGTGCGCCACCAGGGGTGACTGGGATCACATTTGGCCGTCCAAACGTCTCGACTGGTTCAAAAGATCGACTGCGTCATATCATCCTTCGGAAGTTCCTGCGAATTGCCTGCCACGTTCCTGCAACAATCCGGCGGGAAGATGGCGCGCCCGCCGGGGCCGGCCGACAGGGGGCCTGCCTGGTCGCGGGTGCTCCCCGGACATCCCCATGCCCAAGCTTTCCCTCGCCGCGCTTCCCCGCCGCGCGGTCGCCCTCGCCGTCGCCGCGATCTTCGTCGTGGCAGCGGCAGCCGCGTTCGCCTCGCTGCGGGCGCGCCACACGGCCTCCGCCATCGCCGCAGGGCAGGACGACGGAAAGGCGTCCGCGAGCGAGGCCGGCGACAACAGCGGTGTCGCCATCCTGCTCGGGCTGGCTCGCCAGGCCACGCACGATGGCCGGCTTGTATCGCCGCAGGGTAACAATGCGTATGAGTATTACCTCAGCGTGATCCAGCTGGAGCCGGGCAACGCCACGGCGCAGGACGCCTTGCGCGAGACCATCCCATTCGCCGCCCAAGAGATCGAGCAGCTGATCAATCGTCGTCAACTGGAAGAGGCTCGCCGCGAAATCGCCCTGTTGCGCGACTACGATCCGACCAATTACACGCTGATCATCCTGGGCGCGAAACTTGACGCACAGCAGCAGGTGGTAACGGCGGAAGATGAGGCAAAAGCTGACGCGATGCGTCGGCGAAACGGGTAGGCGTGTTCAGGGACCAGGAGGGAAGCCTACTTCATTGTCGGCGTGCGCTTCGGCGATGAAGCGCATTTCCCACCCAAGGCAAGGAGCCTTTATGAATATCTTGATTCGCAACCTCTCCCTCGCAGCGCTGGCACTGGCGCCGATGGTCTCGCTGGCCTCGGCCGATCCGATCGTGGTGCGTCCTCCGGTTTGCAATGTCACGAACGTCGACGCGTTCATGAACTACCTGAGCCAGTCCAAGCCGACCCTTGGCGAACTGAAGCAGATCTATACCTGCCTCCATGTGGTCATGCCGGGCGATGTTGCAACAATGGAATACCGCACCGACAACAGCCGCTTCTTCGCCAACGTGGACGAGCATGGCCGCATCGTGGGCGGCAGCTTCCGCTAACCCCTCGGTGCCGGGGAACAGGCAGCCCGGCATTCGTTCGTGATCTTCATGCAGAACGGCGTCGCCCGACACGTTGTGTCGGTGAAACGGAAGACCGGATCTGGGCCACGGCCGGCTCTTGTCAGTCAAACTTTGCAATGGGTATCGCACGGCATGGCGCTGTCGGACCCCAATGGAGCTTCATTCATGGAAAAGATGATCCGCACCACCCTCCTCGCCCTCCTGGTCGCCGCCCCGCTGGCCGCTGCCGCCCAGAACGGCAAGCCCTTCAACTCCATCCAGGGCGGTAACGGCGGTGCCGTCACCGGCATTCACGGGGGTAATGGTCTCGGCGGCGGCGGCGGTCAAGGCGGCAACGGTTTCGTCGGCGGCGGTCAAGGCGGTAATGGTCTCGGCGGCGTTATGACCACCGGAACCTGCAGCGTGACCCACCTCGAGGCGTTCGAGAAGTTCATCGCCGGACAGCCGACGGCGTCGGAATTCCGCGCCGCCTACAGCTGCGTGCAGCTGGTGCTTCCGGGCGACGTGACCACCCGCGAATTCCGCAATGACAACAGCCGCTATATCGCTCGCGTCGACCAGTTCGGCCGCATCGTCGGCGGCCAGTTCCAGTAAGCCGGCAGGGACGCCGGGCAGGGCGTCCCTCCCCGCGGCCAAGCGACTAGAATGGCGCCATGCATCCCTCTTCGCTCCGACCCTACAAGGGCATCCTCCCGCGCCTGGCCGCTCGGGTTTACGTCGATCCCGCCGCCGCCGTCATCGGCGACGTCGAGCTGGCCGACGACGTATCGATCTGGCCAGGGGCCGTGCTTCGCGGCGACGTGCACCACATCCGCATCGGCGCACGCAGCAACCTCCAGGACGGGGCCATCGTCCACGTGACCCACGACGGTCCATATACCCCGGGCGGTTTCCCCACCATCGTCGGCAGCGATGTCACGATCGGCCACGGCGCCATCATCCACGCCTGCACGATCGAGGACGGTTGCCTCATCGGCATGCACGCTACCGTGTTGGACGGTGCGGTGGTCAGGAAGAACGGGTTCGTGGGCGCCGGCGCCGTGATCCCGCCCGGCAAGGTGGTCGGCGAACGGGAGCTCTGGCTGGGAAACCCTGCCCGGATGGTGCGCGTCCTGACCGACGCCCAGGTGGAACAGCTCTACTACTCGGCCGCCAACTACGTCCGCCTGAAGGACGACTATCTGGCCCAAGCCTCTCCACATCCTCCCGCTTGATTTGGCTTCGCGGGGGCTCCACGCTGGTCGCCTGACAGGAGATCACCCATGGACACCGCCTCGAATCCCCTCCTCCACGCCGACGGCCTGCCCGCTTTCTCCGCCATCCGGCCGGAACACGTGGAACCCGCCATCGACGCCCTTGTGGCGGAGCAACGGGCAGCCATCCAGCGCATCGCGGCGCCCGACGGCGTACGCGATTTCGAGCACGTGATGCTCGCGCAGGAGCGGCTCGACCAGACCCTGGCCCATGCCTGGGCACCGGTCAGCCACCTCCATTCGGTCGCCGATTCCGAAGCCCTGCGCAAGGCGCATGGCAATGCCGAAGAGAAACTGACCGACCTCGGCATCGAGGTGGGTCAGAACCGTGACCTGTACGCGGCCGTGCAGGCGGTCGCCGACCGTCCCGATTTCGCGAGCCTTCCGGTGGCCGCCCGCGCCGCGGTGGAGCACGCCCTGCGCGATTTCCGTCTTTCCGGAGTGGCATTGGATGAGCCCGCGCGCAGCCGTTTCCGCGAAATAGGGGTCGAACTCTCCCGCCTTACCACCGAATTCTCCAACGCCGTGCTCGATGCCACCGAAGCGTGGCACAAGCACATCACCGACGAGCGCGACCTCGCCGGCATTCCGGCGTCGGGCCGTGCGGTGCTGCGCGAATACGCGCGCGAGGAAAACCTCGAAGGCTTCCTGGTCACGTTGAAGCAGCCCAGTGTGCAGGCCGTGCTCACGTATGCCGAGAATCGCGAGCTGCGCGAGGCGGTGTATTACGCCTACCAGACGCGCGCGTCCGACCAGGGCCCCTCGAAAGGCAAGTTCGACAACTCCGAACGCATCGAGAAAATCGTCGCGCTGCGCCACGAGGCCGCGCAGCTGCTCGGGTTCGCCAATGCCGCGGAGGAATCCCTCGCCACGAAGATGGCCACGTCGCCCGACGTGGTGCTCGGCTTCCTGCGCGATCTTGCCGCGAGGGCGAAGCCCGTCGCGCGCAAGGAACTCGACGAACTGCGCCACTTCGCTACCGAAGAACTGAAGATCGACAACCTGGAACCCTGGGACGTCGCATTCGCCGCCGAGCGATTGCGCCAGCGTCTCTATGCGATCGACGAAGAGCAGATCAAACCCTACTTCCCGGCATCGGCGGCCATCGATGGCCTGCTCATGGTGGTGGAGCGCCTTTATGGCATCCGCTTCGCTCCGCGCGACGACGTCGACACCTGGCACAAGGACGTCACGTATTACGACCTCATCGATGCCGACGGCACGGTCTTCGCGGGCGCCTACCTCGATCTCTACGCACGTTCCGGCAAGCGCGGTGGCGCGTGGATGGACGTCTGCGCGGCCCGCTTCCGTGACGGCGAGCGGCTGGAGCTTCCGGTGGCGTTCCTGACCTGCAACTTCCCGCCGCCGACGGAGGGCAAGCCGGCACTGCTTACGCACGACGACGTGCTCACGCTGTTCCACGAATTCGGCCACGGGCTGCACCACATGCTGACGGAAGTGGATATCCCGTCGGTGGGCGGCATCGATGGTGTCGAATGGGATGCCGTGGAACTGCCAAGCCAGTTCATGGAGAACTTCGCATGGGATCGGGACGCGCTGCGCTCGTTCGCGAAACATTACGAGACCGGCGAGCCGCTTCCCGACGACCTTTACCAGCGCATGCTCGACGCGCGCCACTTCCATGCCGGGCTGTTCCTCGTCCGCCAGCTGGAGTTCGGCCTGTTCGATTTCCGCCTCCACCTCGAGTACGACCCGGCACGGGGTGCCCGGCCGCTCGATGTGCTGGAAGCCGTGCGCCACGAAGTGGCCGTGCTTCATCCCCCGGCGTGGCAGCGCTTCCCGCATGCGTTCACCCACATCTTCGCCGGCGGCTATTCGGCCGGTTACTACAGTTATCTCTGGGCGGAGGTCCTTTCCGCCGACGCCTTCGAGGCATTCGAGGAGGCCGGCGTGCTCGACCGCGCCACCGGCGAGCGTTTCCGCAAGGAGGTACTGGCGGTGGGTGCCACGCGTCCGGCCCTGGAATCGTTCAAGGCCTTCCGCGGCCGCGAGCCGCGCCCGGACGCGTTGCTCAAGAGCTACGGGCTGGCCTGAGCCGGCTTTCCTTTACAATGGCGCGATGAAGATCGCGTCATGGAACGTCAACTCCCTCAAGGTTCGGCTGCCCCATCTCCAGCAATGGCTGGCGGAGGCGCAGCCGGATATCGTCGCCTTGCAGGAAACCAAGATCGTCGATGAGAAGTTTCCCGTCGACGAAATCGCTGCCATGGGGTACCGGGCGGTGTTCTCGGGCCAGAAGACCTATAACGGCGTGGCGATCCTGGCGCGTGACCAGCCTGTCGACGTCGTCACCGACATCGAGGGCCTGGACGATCCCCAGCGGCGCATCCTCGCCGCCACGGTCGGCGACATTCGCGTCGTGAACCTCTACGTGGTGAACGGCAAGGCCATCGGCGACGAAAAGTACGCGTACAAGCTGCATTGGCTGGCCCGCGTGCGCGACTTCCTCGCGTCCGAGATCGCGCGCCATCCCAAGCTGGTGGTCCTCGGCGACTTCAACATCTGCCGCGACGACCGCGACGTGTACGACCCGGTGGCCTGGGGCGAGGACATCTTCTGCTCGCCGCCGGAACGCGCCGCGCTCCAGGCGCTGCTCGATGTCGGACTTCATGACAGTTTCCGTCTTTTTA
Source organism: Luteibacter sp. HAY1-4A (assembly GCF_056755355.1). NCBI lineage: Bacteria > Pseudomonadati > Pseudomonadota > Gammaproteobacteria > Lysobacterales > Rhodanobacteraceae > Luteibacter > Luteibacter sp. HAY1-4A. Next base: position 62,005 of record NZ_JBNDHZ010000016.1, on the reverse strand, counting down.
CCGAAGATGCCGGCCTTTTCAGCTGGTGGGACTATCGCCAGGCCGCCTTCCGTCGCAACATGGGGCTGCGGATCGACCTCATCTTGATCAGCGATGCGCTCAAATCCGTTGCAACCTCGTCGATCATCGACAAGGCACCGCGCAAGTGGGAACAGCCGTCCGACCACGCGCCCGTCGCGCTGGAGTTGAACCTTTGAATACACCCAAGACCGAATGGCCGAGCTCCCTCGACGACAAGGAACTCGAAGAACTCGACACTTACCTGCGGGCGCACGGTGGTGAGGGCGACCTCATGCTCGACGGCGTGCACGGACTCCTCTCCGCGGTCGCCATCGGGCCGCTCGAGGTCAAGCCCGAGGAATGGCTGCACGAGGTATTGCACGATGCGTTCGACGACGAGAACGAGGGCAACCGCGTGCTCGCCCTCCTCGCGAAGCTCAACGATTCGATCAGCGCGGAACTCGACGTGGACGCGTACGAGCCAATCCTCGGCGAGGTCGATACCGAAGAGGGCCCGCTGCTGTCCGCCGCCGGTTGGTGCGAAGGTTTCAGCCGCGGCATCGACATGCGCGCGCAGGTCTGGGAAAACCGCCTGGCGGAAGACCCCACGCTGATGCAGCTGCTCGGCCCGATCATGGCCCTGGCGGTGGACGAGGGCGTGCTCCAGGCCGACGCCGAGTTCGAAAAGCTCACCGACGAGGAATACGACGAGTGCCTGGGCCAGCTGCCCGGCGTGCTCAACGCCGTCGGCGACTACTGGCGCGAAAGCCCCCCCACCGAGGCCGAGCTCCAGGCCCTCACCCGCCCCCGCGTGGAAGGCGAAGACGGCCCGCCGCGCCAGCGCGCGGGTCATTGGGTGCACTGACGATCAGTTGTGGGAGCCGCTTCAGCGGCGATCCCGCGGCAGCGGGCAAGCTTGATGCAAGCACCATCGCCGCTGAAGCGGCTCCCACAGAAACGCATCGTTCGCGCAGCGCGTCTTGGCCCAACGGCAGGAAGGGCGCATCTTTGCATCAGCAAAGGAGCACCCCATGACCACTCAACGCCACATCACCCGCCGCGTCCGCGGCATGGACACGTCCGATGGCGCGGGCGTGAAGCTCAAGCGCGTGATCGGTCAGCCTGCGCTGGATATGCTCGATCCCTTCCTGCTGCTCGACGAGTTCCGGTCCGACCAGGCCGGCGACTACATCGAGGGCTTCCCCGAGCATCCGCACCGCGGCTTCGAGACGGTGACCTACATGCTAGCGGGCCGCATGCGCCACGGCGACAATCATGGCAATCGCGGCGACCTGGGCCCGGGCAGCGTGCAATGGATGACCGCGGGGCGCGGCATCCTGCATTCCGAGATGCCGCAGCAGGAGGAGGGCCTCATGTGGGGCTTCCAGCTGTGGGTGAACCTGCCCGCCGCCGACAAGATGGTCGAGCCGCGCTACCAGGACCTCCCGCCCGCCGCGATTCCGATCGTGCACCCGGCTGAAGGCGTTACGGTACGCGTGGTGGCCGGCGAACTCGCGGGCGCGAAGGGGCCGGTCAGCGGCATCAGCACCGAGCCGGTGTACCTCGACATCGGGCTGGAGGCCGGCGCGCAGTTCGACCTGGTGCTGCCGGAAAGCCACAGCGCCTTCGCCTACGTCTTCGACGGCGAGTCCGCGACCGTGGCCGGCGAATCGCTGGCGCGCAGCGAACTGGCCGTGTTGTCCAAGGGCGATTCGGTGAGCTTCGCCGCCGTGCAGCCCGCGCGAATCCTCGTCGTGGCGGCAAGGCCGCTCGCCGAGCCGGTGGCCCGCTACGGCCCGTTCGTCATGAACACGCCGGCGCAGATCCATGAGGCCATCGCAGACTTCCGGGCCGGCAAGTTCTGACAAAGCCACCCGACAGCCTGTAATCTGGAGGGCATGTCCAGACAAAAGCATGCCTTCCTCTTCGACCTCGACGGCACCCTCGTCGACAGCGTTTACCAGCACGTGCTCGCGTGGAAAGAGTCGCTCGACATGGAGGACATCGACCTCTCCGTGTGGCGCATCCACCGCAAGATCGGCATGAGCGGCGGCCTGTTCACCGACATCCTGCTGCGCGAGACCGGTACGGAGATTACCCCCGACCGCATCGAGCGCCTGCGCCGCAACCACGCGGCGGCCTACGGCCGGCTCGCCGAGGCCGGCGCGGTGCGTCCCCTTCCGGGCGCCGTGGAATTGCTCGCGTGGCTCACGGACGCGAAGATCCCCTGGGCCATCGCGACCTCCGGGCGCATGGAAACCGCATCGCACAACATCGCCGCGCTGGGCGTCGATCCGGCCAAGGTGCCGGTGGTCACGCGCGACCAGGTCCGCCACGCCAAGCCCGATCCCGACCTGTTCGTCACGGCCGCCCAGCGCCTGGGCACCGACATCCGCGACGCCATGGTCATCGGCGACGCCATCTGGGACATGCTGGCCGCCCAGCGGGCCCGGGCCCTGGGCATCGGCCTGCTTTCGGGCGGATACGGGGAAAACGAACTCGAGCGGGCGGGGGCCTACCGGGTCTTCGAGGATCCGGCCGACATGCTTCGGCACATCGACGAAATCGCAGCGCGAAGCTGAACGAAAATCACAAGTTCCCCAAGGCGTTTAGGCGGGGGACGGGTAGGGGTTCGTAGCATTGGCCTGTAAGCAAAGGATTTGATCGACCATGCGCATTGTTTTCACAGCGGTTCCGCTCATCGCAGCCTTCATCATCGCGGCCTGCTCGCACTCCGAGCCCACCGCGCCGGCCGCTTCACCAGCGGCGGCGTCCACGGCCGCCTCCCCCGCTCCCGGCAAGACGGCTCCAGCCAACGCCGCGCTGGGTTCGCCCGAGTGGTATGCCTGGGTGGACAAGGTACTCGCGGTAAGCGACGACGGTCACGGCCCCCAGGCGGGCACCGAGCAATGGAACGAGGCCGTGAATCGCAAGCTCGGTCAGGAAGCCCCGCAGAGCCAGCCCGGCTCCGCCGAGTGGCAGCAAGCGGTGGATGCCTTGCTCCGCACCCGCGTGGCCACGCACTGACAGAGTTGGGGAGCCGACCCAATGTGGGAGCCGGCTGTGCCGGCGACCCCGCGGCAGCGGGCATGCGTGCCGCACGCACCTTTCGCCGCTGAAGCGGCTCCCACAGGATAAGCACACAACTATAGGGGAGCCTGGAGACGCAGCTGCCCCTCAGGCAGTTTTATCTCCCCCGAAGGCAACGACAACACGATGCCGCCCGGCGCCTTCACCGGCTGGGTCACCGTCAGCAGCGCCTCGCCGTCCTTCGCCTTCAGCGTGTAGCCGAATCGACCGTACGGCGTGCGCAGGTCGCGAATGGCGATGCCCTCGCCTTCCAGCCACGCCGGCTGCACGCCTGCGGCCACGACCAGCGCGCTATCCGCTTCGCGGTCGTAGGCGAACATGTCCAGCACCGAACGCACATAGTCCGACGCGATCCACGCGTGCGGCATGTCGCCGACGAACCGCGGCTCGCGCGGATCCCGGCCTACCACTTCGGCCCATTGGTTCCATCCGGCCGGGCGGCGGTCGGCGAAGAAAAAGGCCAGCAATTCGCTGAGGCGATCGCGCCAGCCCAGACGAACGAAGGTGGCGACCGTGCGGAGTTCGTATGGCGTGTAATCCTTCCAGGCGATCGTGCCTTCGCGGCGCGCGCGGAATCCCTGCCAGTACTTCTCGAAGGTATTGTTGAGCAGCGCCTGCGGCAGACGGGACTGCTCGCCGCCCGGCGACAAGGCGATCGTGGTGGAGGTGGCATCGAAGTCGCCGAGTTCCACCGAGCCCGGGATGAAGTCGATGCCCTTGGCCTTCGCGGCAGCGGCGATCGAGGCATGCAGGTCGCCGCGGAATTCGTCGCGGGAAGCGGTGAAACGCGCGGCGTCGTTCGCCTTCCCCAACGCCTTCGCAAGGTCGACCGCGTCGTCGTAACCCTTGAGCGCCCAGAAGTCGTCCCAGTAGGAATGCATCGGCTTCGCCGAGTAACCCTCGTGACTGATCGACGCCGGCATCAACCCGTACAGCGCGCGATCTTTTCCGCTTAGTCGAGCAGGCTGGCGTTCGCCGGCGCGCAGGCTGTCCATGTACGCCACGGCTTTCTGCACATGCGGATAAAGCGCCTCCACGGTGGCACGGTCGTGCGTGTAACGCCACAGTTCGGCGACGCTGAAGATTAGTTCTCCATGACTGTCGTTCTCGGGCACGGGATCGGAACCGCGCGCATCGACGCAACACGGCACCTTGCCGTTGGAGAACTGGTGCGGTGCGTACCAGCGGATGAAGTCGCGGGCCACGTCCTCGTGGCCCGTGCGCAGCAAGCCCTCCAGCATCATCGCGCCGTCGCGGACCCAGGTGCGGGAATAGGAACGCGTGCCGGGTTGCAGGGCCGGCCCGTCGCGCGAGATGAGGATCTGCGCGACACCGCTCTTCATGGTGTCGACGATGGGTCGGGCGACAGCCGGTACGTCGATGGTCACGCGGTCGAGTTTGTCGCGCCACATCGCAGCGACCGCATCGGCGTGCGCCATCAGCCACGTGCCCGCGTCCGGCGGTTCGGGAAGGCGCTCCGACGGATCCACCGGTACGACGACGCCGAGGTCGACATGCCCGTGAGCCGGCACGCGCAGGTCGTAGAGGAGCGCGCCTTGCGCGAAGCCATCGTCGTCATGCAGCGCCTTTGCCACCGGACGCTCGCCCGTGTCGAGGCGTTCGGCAAGGGTGGTCGGCCGGTTGCGACTGGCCACGAATGCCGTCGTATGTTGCAGCGGTATCACCGTGCGCGTGCCATTGACGGTGAGCGCTCGGCCGTCCCAGAACAGATCGTCGATGCGGCTGGTACCCCCCGGCGCGTTGAGGAACTGCGTGGGCGGATTCACCTGGAACGGGCGTGTCGCCAGTGCAAGGGTCACGTCGCGCGGCTCATCTCCGTTGTTGTCGACGCGATAGGCCACCACCAACTGCGAGCGGCCGGGCTTGCCTTGCGCGAACGCCGTCGTCGTCACTGCCAGCGTTCCCGCGTCCCAGCGCACGGAGGGGATGGGGAGGTACCGGTCGCGCAGCGACTGGCTGCTCTTCACGTCGGCCCAGGTGATGAGCTTGCCGCCGTCGAGGAGGAAGGGTTCGAGGGAGAATCCACCCCGCACCACCTCGACGGCGCCGTCCTCGGAAATGAGTGCGGAATCGCGGCTTCCACCGCCCACGCCCACGATCGTCCAGTACGACTGCTCGCCGGAGAAACCACGCGGATAAAGGCCACGGCGAACCTGCTTTGCGCGGGATTCGAAGACGGCGTTAGGCGTGGGCGGCGGTGTGGGGACGGCTTCGGGCTTCCGGGCGACGATCTGGAGGTTGTCGAAGCAGACTTCTCCGCGGTTAGCGTCAGTGGCTTGGTGGGAGCCGACCCTGTCGGCGATGGGAGCTTGCGGCGAGCTTGCTGTCGCCGACAGGGTCGGCTCCCTCCGAGCCTGCGCGTTTGCTTCTTTGTAGATCACGAACTCGACCTCGCGCGTGTGGCGCAGGGTGCGGTCCTTTATCGGCCCCCAGGCGAATTCGACCTGCCGGCTTGTCGCCTCGATGGTTCGCCAGGTGTCGGTGGGAACGAACGACGGCTTCGTATACCACCAGACATTGTCGCCACTGTCGTCGATGAACTTCAGTTGCAACGTGTTCGGCGGCATGTTTCCGCGCACGTCGAAGTTGAGTGCGAAGCCGCCAGGGAAATCGATTGGCAGCGTCTTGCGGATGGACGCCGCGCCGGAGACGCCATTGAAGTCGTAGTCGAGACACAAGGCCTGCCCCGACTTGCCCGGAACCGTGCGCAGGCTCGCCGTGACGTCGTCGGTATGCGTGGCCTGCCATCCATTCGTGTCGTCGAATGTGTCGAGCACACCGGCCTGTGCGCCGAACGACAGCGCGAGCAGGAGCGCGCACAGCGCGTTTCCATGACGCATCGCCATCAGCCCTTCACGCTGCCGATCAGCAGCCCTTCGAGGTAGTAGCGCTGCAAGGCCAGGAACAACACCAGCACCGGCAGGATGGTGACGACGGACCCCGCCATCATCAGCTCGCTGTCCTGCACGTGCTCACGCGATAGCGAGGCGAGCGCGATGGGTAGCGTGTAGTGCTCCTGCCCGGTCAACGCGATCAGCGGCCACATGAAGTCGTTCCACGCGGCCAGGAAGGTGAAGATGGCGAGGGTCACCATGATCGGTTTCAACAAGGGCATGACGATGGTGGCGAAGATACGGAACTCGCCGGCACCGTCGATGCGCGCCGCCTCCATCAGGTCGTCCGGAATGCCACTGGCGTACTGGCGCACGAGGAAGATGCCGAAGATCGTCGCAAGCGCAGGCACGATCACCGCGCCATAGGTGTTCACCAGGCCCATGTACTTCAGCAGGAGGAACAGCGGCAGCATCGCCACCTGGGCCGGAATCACCAGCGCGCCCAGCAGCACCTGGAAGATGCGCTGCCGGCCCTTGAACTCGAGCTTGGCGAACGCGTAGCCCGCCATGAGATTGAATGCGAGAGAGACCAGCGTGATCGACGTGGAAATCAGCAGGCTGTTGAACAGGTAGCGTCCCATGCCCGCGTTCAGGAAGAGCTGGCGATAGTTCGCCAGCGTGGCATGCGTGGGCAGCACGGGCGGCGGCAGCGAGCTGGCCTGCCCCTGCGGCATGAAGGACACCGACAGCATGTACAGCAGCGGCGCAATGGCGATGGCCGCGCCGCCGATGAGCAGGCCGTTGATAAGAGCCTTCGCGAGACGCGGACTCATGCCGGGGCCCCTTGCTTCGAGAGACGAAGGATGGATGCGGTCACGACGAACATGATGACGAAGAGGATGAACGCCACCGCGGAGGCGGAACCGAGGTTCCACCACTTGAAGCCTTCTTCGTACATCAAGTACAGCACCGAGGTCGTGCTCTGGAGCGGACCGCCCTCGGTCATCACATAGGGCTCGGCGAACAGCTGGAAATAGCCGGAGACGGTGAGGATGCTCACCATCACCATGGTGGGCTTCAGCATGGGCAGCGTGATGTGGCGGAACTGCGCCATGGCCGAGGCGCCGTCGATGCGCGCGGCCTCGTAGAGATCGCCGGGGATGGCCTGGAGTCCTGCCATGAAGATGATCATGTTGTAGCCGAAGTTCTTCCATACGGCGAAGAGGATGATCGTGGGCATGGCCCAATGCGGATCGCCCAGCCAGTCCACGGTGGGTATGCCCAGCGAGTCGAAGGCATAGTTCACCAGGCCGTACTTGGTGTTGAACAGGTAGCGCCAGATCACCGCCACCGCCACCACGGTGGTCACGACGGGTGCGAAGAGGGCCGTGCGGAAGAACGCCTTGCAGCGCGCCAGCGGGGAGTTAAGCAACATTGCCGCGCCAAGCGATGCCGCCATGGACAACGGCACGCCCACCACCACGAAGTAGACGGTATGGCCCAGCGCCGACCAGAACAGCGGCCGTTGCAACAGTGCCCAGTAGTTCTCCAGGGCAACGAAGCGCAGGTTGCGGATGTCCGCCAGCGCATAGAGGTCGTAGTCCGTGAGCGACAGCACCAGCGCCGCCACCACGGGCAGCAGGAAGAACACCCCGAGGACGATCAGCGCGGGAGTGATGAACCACCAGGCGGCACGGGAAGTCGTCATGGCAAAGCCTTGTGGCCGTGGTCGAGCATCCAACGGCGTTTCTCGAGCAGACGATCGGCGCGACGATCGATTTCCGCCGCGGCCTGGTCGATGGTGAGGTCGCCATGGGCCGCCTGCGCGGCCACCAGCTGCATCTCGGTAACGATGCGCTCCCACTCGGCGACGGGTGGCGTGGGCTTCACGCGCTCAAGCTGGTCACGGAAGGCGAGGGCCTTGTCGTCGCTTTTCAGCGCGGCCGCGTTCCAGGAGGAGCGCCTCGGCGGCATGTCGCCGAGGATCTGGTAGAACCGGTCCTGTATTTCAGGACGCGAGAGGAACTCGATCAGCGCCCAGGCATCGTCCTTGTGCTTCGACTTGCGATAGATCACGAGGCTCGAGCCGCCGGCATTGGATGCGCCCGGTCCGTTCGGTCCCGGTAGCGGGGTGGTGCCCCAGTCGCCCTGCTGTTCCGGCGGCAGGCGCTTGCGGAACTCGCCAATGTTCCAGGGCCCCGAAAGATAGAAAGTGAAGAACCCTTGTCCGAACGCCGCCCAGGGATTGCCGATGCCCACATTGGTCATCATCGGCGCCTGCTGTTCCTTGAACAGCGAGACATAGAAAGCCAGCGCTTTCTTGAAGCCCGGGCTGCGGAAATTGCCGTAGCGGCCGTCGTCACGCAGCAACGGATCCTCCTGCTGCAAGGCGAATGCCAGCAATTGCTCGAATTCGTTCGTCGGCAGGAGCACGCCGTAGGTCTTGCCGGGCGGCTGCGACAGCTTCGCCATCATCGCCTGCCATTCCGCCCAGTCGCGCGGCGGGTGGTCGTATCCGACCTTCGCCAGCAGGTCCTTCCGGTAGAACAGCAGGCGCGTGTCCACGTACCAGGGCACGCCATAAAGGTGGCCGTCGATGACGTTCGTGGACCAGATGGCGGGAAAGTAGTCGTCGCGATCCACGACCTTCGAACCGGCGACGCGCGCATCGAGTGGCTCGAGCGCGCCGAGCGCGACCATTTCCGGAATCCAGGTATTGCCCAGCTGGGTGATGTCCGGCGTGGAATCCCCGGCATAAGCCGTCAGCAGCTTCTGGTGAGCGGCCGTCAACGGAAGCTGCTGCACCGCCACGTGCAGGCCGGGATGCTCGCGCTCGAATTCGGGCAGCAGCTTCGCCACGGCCTCGCCTTCGCGCCCGATGGTCCAGAACTGCAAGGTGCGCTCATTCTCTTCCTGCTTCGCGCATCCGCACAGCGCGGCGCCGGCGAGTACCAGCGCCACCATCATGCGAAATGCGCGGGTGCCGCGTTTCACCACAGGTCGGCCGCCGCTTCGTCGTCGAGCCAGCCACCCTTGAAGCCCGCGCGCTCGAGTCCCTTGCGGATATAGGGATTCTTCTTCATCACGTTCCAGACGAACTCGCTGCGGTAGTTCTCGATCATCAGCACGATCGGACCCTGGTCGATGCCAAGGTGCACGGTATCCGCCCAACCGAAGCCCGGCACGAGGCGACCCGTGCGCAGGTCGGTGCGCGTGTCGAAGCTGAGGTTGAACGCGTCGACGAAGCCGTACTTCGTGTAGATGTGCTGGCCGTATTTCTTCTTCATCTCCTCCAGCGCGGGGATGGCGATCTCCGGGGCGAACGCCACGGAACCGCCGGCGGCCGTCGGCACGATGGTGCCGTCGTCGGAGATATAGTCGCGGCCCGCGCCTCGGGCGGTGTAGCCATAGAACGTGCGTTCCTTGTCGCCCTGCTTCACGATCAGGCCGCCCGGGCCATTGCTTGCGGTAAGGCCCCACACGTTCTTGCCATAACCCTTCCAGCCGCCGGGATTCGCAATGGCGTAGGCCTGTTGCGAGTACGTGGCGCGCCGGCTGTTCTCGAAATAGTCGAGGTCGTGCGCTTTGTTCCAGGCGTCGCGGATGCCGCGGAAGTCGACCCACGCATGCGTGTACTGGTGGCCGAACAGTGGCGCGAAGTTCAGGAACGTCTGGCCGTGGAATTCACCCCAGGTCTTGTCGTACGTCTTCGTCCAGCCGGCCCACGCGTCGTCGTCCACCGCGTGCGTGGGCGAGCCGAGGGCCAGGATGTACACGAGCATGCCTTCGTTGTAGCCGGCCCAGTCGTGCGGAATGAACTTGCCGCCCGGTGTCCAGCCCATGCTGATCAGCGGCTTGTGGTTCTGCGCCCAGGCCCAATCCACCCGCTTGTAGATGTCGTCGGCCAGGTCGCGAATTTCCCTTTCCTTCGCGTCGTCGCGGTCGTAGTAGCTCTGCGCAAAGAGCACGCCACCCAGCAGCAGCGTGGTGTCCACCGTGGACAGCTCCACCCAGCGATCGTGGCGCTTGCCCGTGTCCATGTTGAGGAAGTGGTAGAAGAACCCCTTGTACCCGGTGGCGTCGTCTTCCGATTCGTTCTGCGGCGCGTCGTGGAAGAAGCGCAGCGTGGCAAGCGTGCGCTCCACCGCCTGGTCGCGCGTGATGTAGCCACGTTCGACGCCCACGCCATACGCGGTGAGGCCGAAACCCACCGAGGCGATGGAGGCGAACGAGTTCGTCGGATAGTGATCCGGCACCAGGCCGTTCGAGGGGTTGCCGCTGTCCCAGAACCACTGGAAGGTGCGCTTTTCCAGGTCCGCAATCATGGGCGGCACCGGGTGGATGTCACGCACGGCGGCCGCGGCGGCCGGCTTCGGTTTCGCCACCACCTTCTGGGCCGTCGCCATCGGTGCAGCGGCGGCGAGTACGAGCCCGAGGGCGAAGGAAAGGCGCTTGATCGTCTTGGCGTGCATGAAGCGGTAATCCTGGTGGCGTAAACGTTTACGTCGCGAGACCGGATAAAGGCCCCGGAGGGCCTTGGTCATGTCTGGAACCATACGGCCCGAATCGCCGCGTGGCAATTGCCGGGGCCATCAAGCCGCCACCGCCGGGGCGCGGCATTCGCGATCGATGAACTGCTGGTGCGTGGGCATCAGGTCGACGTTCCGCGACACCACGTCGCGCACGCTGGCGAGGAACTTCGGCAGGTCCTGTTCCGGCATCTGGTCCACGAGCGGATCGTAGCCGCGCGGCATGATGCCCTGGCCGATCATCACCTGCACCCAGCTCACCGCGCCGAACATCTCGTCGGCGTTGCGGAAGAAGCGCCCGCTGTGCCGGAAGAGGTCCACATAGGACTGCAATGAATCGGGAATCGACATCGTGCGGCAGTCGTTCCAGAACGGCGAATCGTCGCGGGTGGTCGCGTTGTAATGCAGGACCAGGAAGTCGCGTATCCGCTCGGCCTCGAAGCGCGTCTGCGTGTTGTAGCGGTCGACCAGGACGGGATCGATCTGCCCGTTGGCCGGAAACAGCTGCAACAGGCGCGAGATGCCCATCTGGATCATGTGGATGCTGGTCGACTCCAGCGGTTCCATGAAGCCGCTGGCGAGACCAAGCGCGATCACGTTGCGATTCCACACTTTCTTGCGCACGCCGGTGACGAAGCGCAGCGGGCGAGGATCGCCCAGTGCCTTGCCGTCGAGGTTGGCCAGGAGCTTTGCGGCGGCCTCGTCGTCGCCGATGTGCGCACTGGAATAGACGTAGCCGTTGCCGGTGCGATGCTGGAGCGGAATGCGCCACTGCCACCCCGCCTCGCGCGCCGTGGAACGAGTGTAGGGCGTGGGCGTCGCCACTCGCTCGCAAGGTACGGCCAATGCGCGGTCGCAGGGGAGCCAGTGGGTCCACGCCTCGTAGCCGGTCTGCAAGGCGCCTTCGATCAGGAGCCCGCGGAAGCCGGAGCAGTCGATGAAGAGATCGCCTTCGACACGCTCGCCGTCGGCCAGCACCACGGCGGCGACATGACCCGACTCCGGATGCAGTTCGACGTGCTGCACCTTGCCCTCGGTGCGGCGCACGCCGCGGGCCTCGCCATAGGCGCGCAGGAAGCGCGCGTACAGCGCGGCGTCGAAATGGTAGGCGTAGCCGATGCCGGCCAGCGGATTGCTCGCGGGTACGTCGACGGGTGCGGGCATGAACTTGCCTCGCGCGGCCGCCACGGTGTTCACGGAATACTCGTCCAGGTCTTCCGCGACGCCGGCGAGCCTTCCCTTGAGCCAGTACTGATGGAATGGCGTCAGGCCAACGTCGTGGCCGATGGTGCCGAATCCATGGATATAGGTGCTGCCCAACTTGCCCCAGTCCTCGAACTGGATACCGAGCTTGAACGTGCCCTGGGTACGGGCGACGAACTCGGCTTCGTTCAGGCCGAGCAGGTTGTTGAATAACTTGATGTGCGGAACGGTGGCTTCACCCACGCCGACGATGCCGATCTCGTCGGACTCGACCAGCCGCACGGTGACCTGCCTGCCGAGCACCCGCGCCAGCGCGGACGCCGCCATCCAGCCGGCGGTTCCGCCACCGACAACGACGATATGGGTGATGCCGTAGCTCATGGCGGTCGCACGCAAGAGGAAAGAAGTGCGCCCGCGGGGAGACGCGCGGGCGCCAATGACGGCGCATCCGGCCATGCAAACCGGATGCGCCGGTGAAGCGCTTTAGAACTTGAAGCCGGCCGTGAAGCGCGCGGTGCGCGGCACGAACTGGATGTTGCCCGTCTTGTTGAACACCACCGGGTGGCTGGCGTTGCTTGCGATGCCGCCCGATCCAAAGTCGGTGGTGTAGTCGTTGAAATTCTTCCAGTTGAAGACGTTCAAAATGTCGAAGCGGATGTAGAACTTCGTCATGTCGCCTTCGCCGATCGGGAAGTCCTTCGTAGCCTGGATGTCGAGGTCGCGATAACCCCAGATCTTGCCACCGACCAGGAACTTCGAGCCTGGCGGCGTATAGGCGCTGGGAATGTTCTGCGAACCGTCCGGGAAGGTCGCACCGTAGCCGTAGTTGCCGTTCCAGGGCAGCGGCGTGGCCAGCGTCAGCTTCGCCGAGAAGGTGAAGCCCCACGGGCCATCGAGCGAGCCGGTGGCCACGAAGCGATGCTTCGATGCCGCGTTCGACGTGACGAACGGATAGTCGAAGATCGTGGGTTCGTCGAACGAGTAATGCTCCTTGATGTCGCGATTTTGCTTCGCACGTGTATAGGTGTACGCAAAGTTCGCGCTCCAGCCGGACTCACGTGTATACGGCTTCTCGGCCGACAACAGAACCTGGGTCGTGCGGGTACGAATGCCGTTATTGCCGATGATCATCGAGCCGAAGCCTGGGATGCCGTTACCCCACGGCTGCGAGCCGCCCTGGAAGAACGAGCCGTCCGGGTACCGGTTGCCCAAGGTGAACGCGAAGCCGTCGTACGAAAGCACACGCGTTACCGTGGCGTCCGTATTCCAGTCACCTAACTTGTTCGACATACCGATGCTGAACTGGTCCGAATAGGGAGCCTTCAGGTCGTTGTTGAGCATGTCGACCTCCTGGCCCTTGTTCGTACCGGCGACCAGTGCCTGCAGATTCTCCAGGCCGTTGAGGTACGCCGGGTCCCAGTTCACGCAGTTCGTGTTCGGGCCGACGGTGCAGGGACGACCGGGAATGTTGAACAGGATCTCTTGATACGGAAGCGCCGACTTGGTCTGCTCGAGCTGCAGGTAATCGTAGAGATTGCGGTCGTAGGAGCGACCTGCGCCACCGTGGATCACGTGCGCCTCATCGGCGAACAGGTCATAGGAGAAACCGAGTCGCGGAGCCCATTGGTTCTGCGCGTGGCGGTTGTTGCCCGTGCCGACGTAGTCGCGATAGTTGATGCCGCCCTTCGCGAGTGTTTGCGCGTAGGTCTGGCCCGGAAACTGGGCCTGGGCATTCTCGTCCAGCGAATTGAACCCATCGATCACATTCTGCGGCGTGACGTAATCCAGATAAGACGGGGTCTTCTCCTTGTCCCAGCGCACGCCGAGGTTCAGCGTCAGGTGGTCGTTGACGGACCAGTCGTCCTGGATGTAGGCGCCATACTGCTTACTGTCGGTCTCGGAAACAGCATTGAGGCCCGGCACCGGGTTCGAGAACTTGGCACTGTAAGGCAACGCGTTCGTGCCGGCCTCGTCCACGTTGTAGAAGAACTGGGGGTTGACGTTCTGGGAATCCTGCGCATGCAGCGTGACTTCCTTGTACTTGTAACCCATCTTCACGATGTGGTCGCCGTGCCATGTCAGGTCGTTGAACGTGAAATCGTCGGAGATCATCGGACCTTCCTGGCCCTTGATCTGCGTGGCGAGCGGACCGGCGGAGCCGACGCCGATGATCGCGGCGTCGTTCGATGGGCGCCACGTATAGTTGTACCCGTTGCCGTAGTTGATTGGCAGCGGATCGTTGGACGAGTTCTCATACGAGGCCTTGAACTCGTTGAAGTACCACTCGCCGCTGTGCTGCCAACGGAACGTACCGCGGGTGTCGTGGTTCTCCGTCACGATCGATTGCGAGTAAGACTGACCGGCACCGATGTTGTCGGCCTGCGTCTCGCGGCGCACCTGGGTGCTGAGTTCGATGCGGTCGCGGTCGGTCAATTCCCAGTCGATCTTGCCGAAGTACAGCTTCTCGTCGAACGGCAGGTTAGACGGTCCAAGTTCGGCCTGGACGCCCGGTGGCAGGAGACCGATGGCCCTGGCCGGCACGTCGGAACCCGGCGTCACGGTGATCGGCGTGTCGAACTTTTTCTGCTCGAACGTCACGAAGAAGTGCATCTGGTCCTTGATGATCGGACCGCCGAGCGCGAAGCCATATTCCTTCTCGAACGAACGCGACTTGTCGGCGTCTTCCTCGGCTGCCGTACGGCTGCGGTACTTATCCGAGGTATAGGTGAAGAACGTCTCGCCATGGAACTCGTTCGTGCCCGACTTCGTCTCGGCCGTGATCGCGGCGGACGACACCTGGTCGTACTCCGCCTTGTAGTTCGAGGTGATGACCTTGTATTCGCCGATGGCCAGCTGCGGGAACGGGTTGCCCTGGCTGTTGACCTGGCCGGATACGCCGCCTTCCTTCACATAGCTCTTCTGGCCCACACCGTCGATGAAGACGTTGACCGAACTGTTGTTCTGGGCACCGCCACGGAGCGAGGTGTGACCCTTCTCGTCCACGCTGAACACCATGCCGGGCACGGTATCGGCGAACTCGAGGAAGTTGCGCGAGACCTGGGGAATCGTCTGGATCTGGCGCAGCGAGATGGTCTTCGCGACTTCGGGCGTGCGCACTTCGGTCAGCGTCGTCGCGCTCACGGTGACGCCTTCCAGCGATGCCGCGTTGGCAGCGTTGGCCGGCGCGGCGGCAGCGGGCGCCGCGAGGTTCAGCGTCGCGGTGGAGGCCACGGTCAACGTCACGCTCTGCTGCGTGCCCGGACCCGCGTCCACTTGGTAGGTGGCCGGCGGCAGGCCGTTGATCACGTAGGTACCGTCGGAACTCGCAGTGGCCTTGCGGCTCAGGCCGGTCTGCGGATTGAACGCGGTAACCGTGGCACCCGGTGCGGCCTTGCCGCGCAGGGTGGCGATGGCCGACTGCGCGAACGCCGACGGCGTCATGACCGCGGCGGCGACCGACGCGGTGATGACGCTGGTGAGAATCTTCTTCTTCAACTGCATCGAGGCTTTCATTGTTCCCCTCTCCCAAATGTTCCGTGTGTGTTTTCTTATCCCGGCCGTAACGCGAAACACGGTGGTCGACTTTCGTCGCGACGCGGTGGTCTGGCCACTCTTCTGCAAACGTTCTTGCCGTGTGTCGCGTCCTCCCCTGGGGGCGGCGCAGCCGTTAAAGCGGTTGTCCTGTGAAGACGCCGTCCTGAAGAATCCATCCAGGGCCCGGCAAGCCGCGAATCCGACGAGCGATCAGGCTCGTCGTCGTACCGCGTCGTTACCGCCGCAGGAAGCGCGTACGACGAGTTCGGTGCCGACGACGGCGCGCGGTTCCGGCGCTGCGTCGTCGGGTGCCTCGATCATGCGAACGAGGCGTTCCAGCGCGGCCTCGCCCAATTCGGCGATGCGCACACGGACAGTGGTGAGCGGTGGCGTGACATAGCGCGCCATGGGAATGTCGTCGAAGCCGGCAACGGCGATGTCTTCCGGCGTGCGTACCTTCGCTTCCGACAGCGCGGACAGGCAGCCGATGGCCATCATGTCGTTGGCCGCGAAGATCGCATCAGGGCGCGGCACCATCGCCAGCGCCTGCTTGCCGGCGTGGTAACCGGATTCTTCGGTGAAGTCGCCCGGCAGCACGATGGCACGGTCGGCCAGGCCCGCGGCGGCAAGCGCTTCGCGATAACCGCGGCAGCGCTCCTGTACGTCGTGGTTGACCTCGGGGCCCGCGATGAACGCGATGCGCTTGCGGCCGAGCCCGAGCAGGTGCTCGGTCATGGCGCGTGCGCCGCCGTAGTCGTCGACATCGAGCGCCGCATGCCGGTCGGAGCGCACGTGGCTGTTGATCAGCACCGTGGGCAGCACGATCGGCAGGTTCTCGTCGAGGAAGGCCTCGTCCGCATGGGGCGACATCACCAGCAGACCGTCGACGCGGCCTTGCATGGCGCGCAGCGCGATGGCGGCCTCGGTGGCGTCGCCGTGCGAGCTGGACACCAGCATGTAGAGGCCATGGGCGCGTGCGGCCAGGTCGATACCGCGGATCAGTTCGGAGAAGAACGCGCCATGCAGGTCGGGCAGGAGGGCGCCGATCGTCTGCGTGCGGCGGGTGATCAGGCTGCGGGCCGCGTTATGCGGCACGTACCGGAGGCGGGCGGCCACTTCCCGGATCCGCTTCTGCGTCTCCGCGGTGACACCCCCGTGCCCATTCAGTGCGCGCGAGACCGAGGCCACCGATACGTTGGCCATTCTCGCGACGTCTTTGATCGTCACACTCACGTGGTTCTCGCCCTTGAGCCAACCCCTCCCGGGGCTCGACGGCGCGGAACGTAAACGTTTTCACACGACCTTGTAAAGCGTTCGAAATCAAGCGGTTGGTGCATTGCCGCAAGAAGGCACGACAGCCGCAATACCACTCGATCGGCAAGGTTAAAAATTCGTGTCGCATCAGGCTGCTGAGTGGTATTCGGCAAATTGCTGCATCGCCGCAACGGATGCACACAAAACCTTCACCCAGCTAAATACCTGTCGCGTATGGAAATACGTAACGCGCGTTACATCTGGGGAAGTTCTCAGGCTTCCTGCAGCTTGGCCGCGCCCGGCTTCTCTACGCTACGCGACGACCACACGCTGCACGGATCGCCGTCGACCGCCCGCCGGCGGGTCGCGATGCCGAGCCAGGCGAAGCCGACGCCCATGGCGACGGCCACGAGGTCCACGCCGAGCACCGCGTAATCGCCTTCGCCGAGCGTGCGCAGGAAGCGGTCGCCATGGACAACGACGTCCAGCAGGCCGACGGCGATGCTCACGGCAGCCGTGGCCCACAGCAGGTCGACAGCCGCCCGTGCGGGGCGCCGCCAGAGCGTCCAGAGGATCGCGGCGGCGAAACTGGCGAAGCAGACCGGCTGCACGATCGACGTGGCCGGCATGCCCCACAACGGCAGCAACATGGCGCCGAGGAAGGTCATCGAGATGGCGAAGCAGGCGCCGATGCAGACGCCCACGGTGGCCGTGGCCATGGCGCGTACCTTCATCGGCTGGTCGGCCTGCCGGCGTTTGCGCCGCGATTCGATGTACAGCAAGTTGCCCGAATAAAAGAGGAAGGCGCCGGCCAGGCCCAGGAGGAAATAAAGCCAACGCAGGGAGAGGTTGCCGAAGGAGCCGAAGTGCAGTCCGAAGATCGCGGAATACGTGGCGTGGTTCGCATCGCGTACGCCGCTCAGCTGCATGTTCAGTACGCGGCCGTCGACGGCATCGAGCGCCACCGATCCGTATTCGCCCAGCGTCTTCTTCGAGGTGCCGCGCACTTCCGCCGTCGCGCCTTGGCGGCCGTAATGCACATAGCGCATGTAATCCGGTTCGAACGTCGCCGCGCCTGCGGCGAGAGCGGCCTGCCGCGCGCGGGCGCCCAGTTCGGCGGGCGAAAGCATCACCGCGCTGCCACCCTTGTCCTTCGTCTCCGGCAGCGAGCTGGTCATCCGCTCGAACGCGCCCATGAGCTTGCCGTCGAAGGTAACCGTGTTGAACGCGACCAGGGTCACCAGCGTCAGGCAGAGCAACGCCCCGGTGATGGCGAAGATGATGTGGAAGGGCAGGCTGAGGATGCCGATGACGTTATGGGCGTCTTGCCACAGGCGCTTGAGGTTGTGCCCGGGGCGCAGTGCGAACAGTTCGCGCACGAGGTTCGGCAGGTGGATCAGCAGGCCGGTCAGCAGCGCCAGGCCGTAGATGATGCTGACGATACCCATGAGGTAGATGCCGACGACGGGAATGCCGAGGTCGTAGTGCAGTTCGTAGATGAAGTCCGCGAGGCCGTGCTCATGGTCTTCGGAATCGCGCGGAGCAGTCTGGCCGAGCGACTGGGTTTTCCACGAACCGTCCTTCTCCATCCAGTACGCGGCCACCTCATGCGACGGATGGTCCGCGGGATAGGTAACGCCCACCTGTTCGCGTGCCGCGGGATGCTTCGCCACGATGTCGTCGAGCATCGCGTGCGCGCGGTCCATCGTGTCGGCGCGCGCCATCGTCGCCTGCGGAACCGCCCAGGTGTCGATCTCTTCGTGGAACATCGTCAGCGCGCCGGCATAGAACGCGATGAAGAGCGCGAACCCGGCGAGGAGGCCGGTCCAGGTGTGCACCGTCGTGAACGTGCGGATCGTGGAAGCTTTCATCGTCAGAGGCCCGTCAGCGTGTGCTTGGCGAGGAAGAGCGCAGCGAACGCGCCGGCGTTGGCCGCCGCGAGCCAGGCCCACGCGCGCGGGCCGCTGTGGAAGAGGAACGTGGCGGCCATGATGCCGATCCACACGGGGAAGAAGAGGACGAGCATCGGAATGGCCACCGACTCGCTGTGCGGCCACAGCCAGATGGCGAGGGACACCAGCGCCATGGACAGCGGCAGGCCGAGCAGGATGCCGGCGAAGGTCTTGGCGAGCATCAGCGCGGCGTCCGTTCGGTGGCGGGACGGAAGAACCAGGTGACGTAAGGCAGGGCCACGGCGCCGAGCATCAGGGCCGTCAGGGCCGAGAACACGCCTGGGAGCGACGTCTCGCCCGCGATCCACAGGACGAAGGCCAGCACGGCGAGCAGTGCCGCGGCGAGCTTCGCGCGGCTGCCGAGCGCATGGGGAAGCAGGCGCTGGTTCCGGGCGGAAAGGTAGGCGAGGACCATGGCGGCGAGGGCCGCCACGCAGCCGAGGATATCCATGGGCGAGGCCGGGCAATTGACTGATTGATAATTATTATCATTTGGAGGGGGTCGGTCAAATGCGCGGAACTGGACACTGCTCAAGTCTTGACCAACCCGGCCGTTAACTGAATACCGGGGTTGGGTAAAACTTGCGTTAACCCGTCTCGTTAAATTACAATTAACACCCCATCGATTCATCGTCCTGCAACATTTCGTTGCACGATGCGACAGGAAAAGCCGATAACCCGTTGATATAGCAGCCATGTTGACCACCGCCCTCATCGCTACGACCTTCCTTGCCTTCGCCTTCGCGGCGATCTCGGTCCGGCGTATTCCCGAGGGGCAGGTCTACACGGTTCGCCGCCTGGGTCGCGCTCCCGCTCTTCTTACCGCCGGCACGCATGTCGTCCTCCCCGTCATCGACCGGGTGGCGCACAAGATCGACCTCGGTGGCCAGGTGCTCCGCTTCGAAGGCGGCACGGTGTACTGGCAGGTGCTGGAGCCGGAAGTGGCCGACGAGGTCATCGACGAGGCACCGGAACTCATCCGCTCGAATGTCGTCGCCGCCCTGCGCGACACGGCTACCGCGCACGCGGCCGACCGCCGCGCCGTCGGCACCCAGCTCAAGCACGCCGTGAACGGCTCGCTCCGCGCCCGCGGCATGCTCGTCACCCGCGTCGAACTCGACGCCGCCTGAGCCTCGCGCTGGCGCCACGGCGCCGGCGCTCCCATACTTTGCGACCCTCGCCTTTATCGGGTACGGCATGACCGCGCGCGACGCCCTGCAAACCCAGCTCGAACGTGGCATCGCCACCCTCGGCGCATCGCTGCCCGACGGCGCTGTGGAACGCCTGCTCGACTATCGCGAACTGCTCGAGCGCTGGAACTCGGCCTACAACCTCACCGCCGTCCGTGACGACCGCGAAATGGTTGCTCGGCACCTCCTGGATTCGCTGGCCATCCTTCCTTACGTGCACGGCCGTTCGCTGGCCGACCTCGGCACGGGTCCGGGGCTTCCCGGCATCCCGCTCGCCATCGCGGAACCGGCGCGCGAAGTCCTCATGGTCGATTCCAACGGCAAGAAGGTTCGCTTCCTGCGCGAGGCGATCCGCTCGCTGAAGCTCGGCAACGCACGCGCCCTGCAAAGCCGAGTGGAAGACGTGGAAGGCACCTTCGAATGCATCACCGCCCGCGCCTTCGCCTCGCTGGCCGACATGCTCGGCTGGGGCGGGCACCTGCTGGCGCCGAACGGCGTCTGGCTGGCCATGAAGGGCCGGCATCCGGCCGAGGAGCTGGACGGCGTGCCGGAGGGTTTCCGGGTGGAGGCGATCCATACGCTGACCGTACCGGACGTCGAAGGCGAGCGGCACCTGGTCGTGATCCGCCGCGCTTGACGTACTGACCCGCTCAACGAGCGCAAGCGGTTCCGAAGCTCAGCCAGGAGGGACGCCGACAAGCCTGGTCATCAATCAAACATCCTGCGTCCAACGATAGACCGTAAGAATCGCGTCGGCGAAATCGCGCGGCGCTTCCCAGGGAAGATTGTGTCCGCACTCGACCGTGCGGTGCTCTTGCCGCCCGGCGAACATCTTCGCGTGGTCGGCGGTGCCGCCGGGCTTGAGCGGGTCTTGCGTTCCATCGATCGTGATGGCGGGAACGGTGATCAGGGGTTTCGCCGCGAGCCGTTCTTCGAGAGGAGCAAGTGCGGGGTCGCCCTCGGCCAGCCCGAAGTCGAAGCGATAGGAATGAACCACCACGTCGACGAAATCGGGATTGTCGAAGGAAGCGGCCGTCCGCTCGAAGGTCGCCTCATCGAACGTCCAGCCCGGTGACCATTGCTTCCAAAGCATGCGGCAGAGTTCGCGCCGATACAGGGCGAGGCATTCGCGGCCGCGCTCGTGCTGGAACATGTGCTGATACCAGACAGCGTGCTCGAGGCTCGGGGGATAAGCATGCCCAAGCCGCTCGACATCGATGACGTCATAGCCTGCGTACGAAACGAGCCCGGTGACACGCTCCGGCCACAGCGCGCTCGCCACGCATGAAGCCAGGCCGCCCCAGTCATAACCGGCCAGAAGGGCACGCTCGATACCGAGGGCATCCAACAGCTCGACGATGTCGCGGCCCAATGCCGCTTGCTGACCGCTGCGCATCGTTGCGGCGGACAGGAAGCGGGTCGGCCCGAAGCCCCGAAGATAAGGCACGATCACCCGCGCCCCGGCGTCCGCCAGGATGGGAGCCACTTCGTCATAGGCATGTACGTCGTACGGGAAGCCGTGCGACAGCACGACGGGCCAGCCCGTCGGTGGACCAAGCTCCAGATAAGAGATGCTCAGATTCGCCGTATCGACCGAGTGCATGACATTCCTCGCGGTTACCATTCACGTCGAACCGGGATTCTGCCTCAGATCGTTCGCGTCGCCACGACCGGTGGCACGCCAGACGCGCGGCGTGCGGGTGCGAACACGGCGAACTGGCCCAGGAGGAGAACCGTCGCCACGCCGACGAAGACCCACGGCACCGGAATGCGATCCATGCCGAAGTCCCGCATGAGCCAGAAGTTGAGTGCCAGCGCCAGCACGATGCCTGCCGCGGCGCCACAGCTAGCGATGGCCAGGTTCTCCAACTGGAAGTAACGCAGGATGTCGATCTTTTGCGCGCCCAGCGCGCGACGGATGCCGATCTGCTTGCGGCGCTGGCCTACCCAGAAGCTGGTGAGGCCCACAATGCCCGCAGCGGTCACGCCAATCAGGATGATGCAAACCACCCCCATCAGGATGGCCATGCCCACGTCCGCCCTGTAGGCATTGTCGCGGATGGCCTCGAACGACATCACGGCCGTCTCGTCGTCGATCACCCGCATGGGATTGACGCCGAAGAGCAACGAAGGAACCGCCTTCATCGCCGCGTCCCTCCGCCCCGGCTTGGCCCGTACGGCGTAACGGGAATAATTGCCATTCTGGCGCGCGGGTATCACGACGGCGTTCCACGCGAACGTCTTCGCCCACACGGCTCCCTGCAACCGGTCGATGACGCCGATGATCCGCGATGGCGTGGCGGAGCCGTCGACGTAGAGCACTTGCCCAACGGCGCCCTTGTCCGGGAACAATTTGTCCGCCAGGGCCTTGGTGATCACGATCATGACTGGCGTACGCTCGTCGCGCCCGGAGTAATGCTGCACTTCGCCGGCATTGAAGTAGCGTCCGGCCACGAGCTTCAGGCCCAGTGCCGCCAGGCCCTGCTCGTCGAGGAAGAAATAGCTGGTGCGCGCGGTTCCCGCGCTGTTGCTGTCGTACGATCCGTTACCCGGATTGATACCGACGGAACCGGCGCGCGACGAGGTAAACAGCGGCAAGGAATTGGTGGACGTCACCGAACTCACGTCCGGCATGTTCCTCAGGGCCGCCAGGTCTTCCTTCAACATGGCGTCGAGCTTTTCCGCACCGCCGGGTTGGTCGGCGTTGGGCGCACCTACCCATTGCTGGGAGACCAGGAAAAGGTCGTCTTCGACCAGGCCGGTGGGCTGGTTGATGTTGTGGAAGCGCTGGCCGATGATGAAGAGCGCATTGCAGACGATCGCGAGCGTCAATGCGATCTGCAACGCGATCAGCACGACGCCCGCCTTGTGCCTGCGCAACGCCGCGAGTATGGGGTGGAGTTTCATGTCCTTGTCCTCAGTTCGACTTCAGCTGCCAGGCGGGTTGCACGTGCGCCGCACGGAACGTCGGGTAAAGCCCCGCGACGAGCGTGCAGACGACGGCCGTCGCGAGTGTCATGAGCAATAACGGAACGTCCAGCGTCGCCAGTTCGGCGATGCCCTTCGGAAGTACCAGGCCGACACCCAGGATGCCCACGCCGGTAAGCGCGAGGCCGAGCACGCCGCCGGCCAGTCCGATCATTCCGGCCTCGGTGAGGAACTGGGCGTAGATGGCGTATCGCGCCGCCCCCAGCGCGCGCCGCACGCCGATCTCTCCGCTGCGGCGCAGGAACTTCGCCAGCAGGAGGCCGGAGGTATCGACCAGGCACACGACCAGCAGGCCGAGCGCCACCAGCAGCGACACCTTGGTATCCGACGGAACCACTTTCTCGCTTTCCAGCCATGCGGGAAGATCGCGCAGGCGGTAGTTCGGCGCCCAGTCGAATCGCCCTGCCTTCTGCTGCTCGCGCGCGTAGTTCTCCAGGTAGCTCCGATACGCCGCAACGGCCGGGGCGTCATCCAGTTGCGCCATGTATCCCACCCACACGCACGACGAGCGTTGCAATCCGACGAAACCCGGCTCCTTCGGCGGCTTGGCACAATTGGTATTGCCGTCGTTCGGCACGCCCCATTCGATGGCCCGGGCGAAAGGCAGGAACAGGTCGTCGGGCGTGGTGGAGAATCCGTCGGTGTTCTGTATGTCGTAGAAGCGCGGTAGGGGATTCCAATCGTCCAGCACGCCGACCACGCGATAACTCCTGCCTTCGACCTGGATCGATCGGCCGACACTGTTCTCTCCGCCGAACAGCTTCCGATTCAGCCTGTTGCTGATCACGGCCACGGCCGAGCGCTGCCGGTCGTCGTCGTCGCTCCAGCCGCCGCCGAACTTGAACGGCGCTTCGACCATCGGGAAGAACTCGGCGTAGACCGCGTGACCGCCGACGTTGAACGGATGTTCGCCCGGCCGCGACGGCACCACCGCGGAATAGATGATGTAGATGGCCGATTGCAGACGTGCACGGTGATCGCGCATGAGCGCCATGGCGTCGGTGTAGGTCAGGGCGTTCACCGGTTCGGTGTCGCCGTCGCGTTGGGTGCTCGGCCCCCACGCGTCGATCTGCGGAACGAACAGCCGCGACGATTTCCAGGGAATCGGATCGCCCGACACGGCCCGGAAAACCGAGTAAGTGGTCATGGATGCGGCGACACCGAAACCGATCGCGAAAACCATGAGTGCCGTCAGGCCACGGCTGCGCTTGAGGCTGCGCAAGGCCAGTTCAACGTAGTAAACAAGCATGTTCATCCCCTATCCGTGCTCATGGCGGGCCGGGCGGGCACTCGTCCGATGAGGCTGAAGAGCAAGTGTCGTGCCATGCGGATCCGGTCGGGAAATCCGTTGGGAGCGTGCGCTCAGGCGAGGCGCCCCTGGGCCATGGCCGTGTCCGCGGACACCCCGGACGGACGACGACCGGACATCGCGCCCGGCAACGGACTGCTACCGCACCGCGACCGATGGCGGGCGCTCACCTAGGGCGCGGCGCCCGGTCGATGCTAACCTAGCTCCCTTTCCGTGCACGGCAGCTACCGGTACCCCATGGCCCGCATCATCGCAGTCGCCAACCAGAAGGGCGGCGTCGGCAAGACCACCACCTCCGTGAACCTTGCCGCGGCCCTGGCCGCCGCGAAGCGAAAGGTGCTGCTCGTCGACTTCGACCCGCAGGGCAATGCCACCATGGCGTCCGGCGTGGACAAGCACGAGGCCAAGCCGAACGGCTGCGAAGTGCTGCTCGGCGAGGCACAGATAGCCGACGTGCTGGTTCGCACCGAGGCCGGGTTCGACCTCCTGCCGGGCAACGGCGACCTTACCGCCGCCGAACTCAAGCTGATGGACGGCCTGGCCCGCGAGCAGCGCCTGAAGGAACAGCTGGCGAAGGTTTCGGACCGCTACGACACCATCCTGATCGACTGCCCGCCGTCGCTGCACCTGCTCACGCTGAATGCGCTGACCGCGGCGGACGGCGTGCTGATTCCGGTGCAGTGCGAATACTTCGCGCTGGAAGGCCTGTCGAGCCTGCTCGACACCATCGACGCGGTGCGCCTGCGGCTGAATCCGGGGCTGGAGGTCGAAGGCCTGCTTCGCACCATGTACGACGTGCGCAACAACCTCGGCAACGAGGTCTCGGCCCAGCTGACCCAGCATTTCGGCGAGAAGGTGCTGCGCTCGATCATCCCGCGCAACGTGCGCCTGGCCGAGGCACCCAGCCACGGACAGCCGATCCACCTCTACGATCGCGGCTCGCGCGGCGCCATCGCCTACATCGGCCTTGCCGGCGAGATCATACGGCGCGAGCGCGCGATGAACGGCGCCGCCGGTGCCGACGCGGCGGGTGCGAACGACGATGCAGCGCAGGCCGCCCCCGGCGCCACCCCGACGACCTCTTAAGGAGCACCCGTACCCATGGCAGCAGCGAAGAAACGTGGACTCGGCCGTGGCCTCGACGCCCTGCTCGGCGGCGGCGCGGGTCCCGCGGCCACACCCTCCGTCATCGAACAGGAGGGCGAGCTGCGCACGCTGCCGATCCACCAGATTCAGGCCGGCAAGTACCAGCCGCGGCGCCACTGGAACGACGAGGCGCTGGACGAGCTGGCAGCCTCGATCAAGGCCCAGGGCCTGATCCAGCCGGTGGTGGTCCGTGCCATCGGCAAGAACAGCTATGAACTGATCGCCGGCGAGCGCCGCTGGCGCGCCGCCCAGCGCGCCTCGATGAGCGAAATCCCCGCGCTGGTGAAAGACGTGCCCGAGCAGTCGGTGCTCGCCATGGCGCTCATCGAGAACATCCAGCGCCAGGAACTCACCCCGCTCGAAGAGGCCCAGGCACTGCAGCGCCTCATCGACGAGTTCGACCTGACCCACCAGCAGGCGGCCGACGCCGTGGGCCGCTCCCGTGCGGCGGTGTCCAACCTGCTGCGCCTGATGGAGCTTCCGCAGTCGATCAAGCAGCTGCTCGACGAGAGCAAGCTGGAGATGGGCCATGCCCGCGCCCTGCTCACGTTACCCTCCACGGTCGCCGAGCCGCTGGCGCTCGAGGCCGCGCGCAACGGCTGGACCGTGCGCGAACTGGAAGAAGCCGCGCGCAAGGCCCAGCTGGCACCCAAGGGCAAGGCGAAGTCGGCCGCGGTGGATCCGAACATCGCCAATCTGGAGCGCGAACTGGCCGAGCGTTTCGCCACGCGGGTGGAAGTGGCCCATGGCCGTGGCGGCAAGGGCAAGCTGGTCATCCACTACCACAGCCTCGACGAGCTGGATGGCATCCTCAGCAAGGTCCGCTGAGGCGGCCGTGTAAGAGAAAGCCCATGGCGCCGGTCAAAGAGGGTGTGAATCCGAAGCAGCGCCAGTACGAAGCTATGGTGCGCGCCCTGTCGGCCGACCTTTACCGGTATGCCTTCTGGTTGTCGCGCTCCGAAACCGTCGCGCAGGACCTGGTCCAGGAGACCTTCCTGCGCGCGTGGAAGAACCTCGACGCCCTGCGCGAGGTGGATGCGGCCAAGCCGTGGCTCATCACCATCCTTCGCCGCGAACACGCCCGCCTGTACGAGCGCAAGCGCCTCGACCTGGTGGACCTGGACGACAACGTGACCGAAGACACCGCATTCGCCAGCCCCGAGCGCAGCGGCGACGCCGCGCAGGTGCGCGAGGCGATGCTGAAGCTGCCCGACAAGTATCGCGATCCGCTCGCCATGCAGGTGCTGGGCGGTATGACCTGCGAAGAAATCGCCGAGAGCACCGGGCAACAGCCCGGCGCCGTGATGACCCAGTTGTTCCGTGCCCGCCAGCGCCTGAAGGCCCTGCTCGGCGGACGCGCCGCGGCCGAAGGGGGCCGGAAATGAACTGCCTCGACTTCCGCCGCCGCATCGGTGCCGAGCCGCGCTCGCGCGATCCCGAGCTGCTCACCCACCGTGACACCTGCAAGGAAGGCTGCGCGGCTTTCTGGCAGCGGGCCCAGCGTTTCGAGGACGACCTCGAAGCGGCGCTCGCGGTGCCGGTGCCCGAGGGCCTGGCCGATCGCATCCTGCTGGCCCAGGCCACCGGCGAACGGCAGCGCCAGGTCGGCCGGCGCCGCGCCTGGATGGCGCTGGCCGCCTCGCTGTTCATCGCCTTCGTCGGGGGCGGCGTCCTCTGGCGGCAGGCCGACCTCCGTTCGCTGCCCGCGCTGGCCGTGGCGCACATGCCCGAGGAATTGGAGGCGCTGAACCTTACCCAGCCCATGACCGACGCCCAGGTGGAGGCCGGTTTCGTCGGCCGCGCCACGCGGCTCAAGGGTCCGGCGCCGGCGGGTGTCACCTACGTGCACGACTGCACGGTGGGGCCTTATCCGGCGGTGCACGTGGTCACGCGGATGAACGACGAACCGGTGGTGGCGCTCTACATGCCCGGGAAGATGATCGACAAGGGTGACGACTTCCACCGCGATGGCTGGGACGGCCGCGAGGTTCCGCTGAGCGGCGGCACCCTCGTGGTCATGGCCCAGGGCGCCAGCCGCCACACCATGGCCGCCGTGGAGCGCGGCTGGCGCGCCGCCATCGAAGGCCCGGCGGCGCCGAGCGTGGGTCAGATCTGAGGAAAGTGCCGAACGGTGTCCCCCGCTGGCGGCTTGGGCGATAATGCCGCCCGAATCCCGCTACCCCGGAACCGCGATGACCGATCTCGCCGTGGTCGTGCCCGTCTTCAACGAGCGCGACAACATCCCGCCCCTCCTCGCCGAGATCGCCTCGGCCCTGCGTGGACGGATCGATTTCGAGATCATCTACGTCGACGACGACAGCACCGACGACAGCGTGGCCGTGCTTACGGCGGCCCGTGCGCAGTACCCGGAACTCCGCATCATCCGTCACATCACCCGCAGCGGTCAGAGCACGGCGGTGTGGAACGGCGTGCGCGCCGCGCGTGCGCCGTGGATCGCCACGCTCGACGGCGACGGCCAGAACGATCCGGCCGATATCCCGAAGCTCCTCGCCGCGCGCGAAGGCGCCGCGCCGGGGCTGAAGCTGTTCGCAGGCTGGCGCGTCACGCGCCGCGACAGCTTCAACAAGCGCATCTCGTCGAAGATCGCCAATGCGGTGCGCTCGCGCATGCTGCGCGACGACACGCCCGACACCGGCTGTGGTCTGAAGCTGTTCGAGCGCGACACCTTCCTGCGCCTGCCCTACTTCGACCACATGCACCGCTACCTGCCGGCGCTGGTGAAGCGCGCCGGCTTCGCCAGCCAGAGCGTGCCGGTGGGCCACCGCCCGCGCACGGCCGGCACCTCGAAGTACGGCATGCTCGACCGTCTCTGGGTGGGCCTGGCCGACCTGCGCGGCGTGGCGTGGCTGATGCGCCGGGCGAAGGTCACCCGCACCGAAGAGGTCTGATCTTGTGGGAGCCGGCTATGCCGGCGATCCCGCGGCAGCGGGCAAGCTCGCCACGAGCACCTATCGCCGCTGAAGCGGCTCCCACAGGGATCTGACTCAGCGTGCCGTGGGCAAGCGCGGTCTCCAGGCTTCCAACGCCTTCGCCGTGCGCTCTCGTCCCAGCTCGATGAGCTCACGCGCACGGTAGAACTCGTACACCGTCGACACGTTGCGGGGGATCTCGATCAGCAGGTCCGGTGGATAGGCCGCGAGGCGCAAACGGGACAGATTGGCCTGCATGAGGTCCATCGACTGCGTCATCAGGTCGAACGCGCCGGGGTCGCGGATCTTCTGTTCGCCCTGCGGCAGCACCCGGCCGATAAGGCGTCCCAGCTTCGCGGCGTAGCCCTTGTCGGCCACGGCCGCGACGTCTTTCTCCGGCGGCTTCTGCATTTCCGCCGCGCCGTCCACGCTCACCGCCACCACATAGTCGGCTTCTTCGCGCATCAGCGGCAGTACCGGCAGCGGATTGAGGAGCGCGCCGTCGACGAGGCGCCGTCCTTCGTGCGTGTACGGCCGGAACAGCGTGGGAATGGCGATGGAGGCGCGGATGGCGTCGAACAGCGGGCCGCGGGTAAGCCAGACTTCCCGTTCGCGGTCGATATCGGTGGCCACCGCGGTATAGGCCAGTTCGAGGTCTTCGATGTTCACCTCGCCGATCAGCTCGCGCAGCGCCGCCATGATCCGGTCGCCCTTGATGAAGCCGCCGCCGGAGAAGCTCCAGTCCACCAGCCGCAGCACGTCGAAACGGGCCAGCGTCGACACCCAGTCGCGGTAGATGTCGAGCTTGCCCATGGCGTAGATGCCGCCGATGAGCGCGCCCATGGAGGTGCCGGCCACCGCTACGACCTCGTAGCCGTGCTCTTCGAGAGCCTCGATCGCGCCGATGTGGGCCAGGCCCTTCGCCGCCCCCGCTCCCAGCGCGAGGGCGATGCGCGGCTTGCGCGACACCACGTTCGCAGCGGGAAGCGCGCCCGGATCGGCGATGTCGAAGTCGCTCACGAGCCAGCCTTCAGTGGTGGTTTCCGTTGGCCTGGTAACCGGAAAGCGCGAGTTGCAGGAGGATCTTCATTTCCTCGCGCAAGGGCAACGGCGAGACGATTTCCGCATCGGGGCCGTACTTCAACACGTCCATCAGGAGTTCGCGGGAGTTCGAATAAGGCACCTTCAGCTCGTAGCGGCCATCGGGGAGCCATTCGCCCTTCTGTTGCGAATGCCAGTGTTCGTCGGCCACCCAGCGCGCGGCGTGCGACGAGAAGCGGATGGTGGCCCAGGCTTTCGGCTTGCCGGCGAAGATGCCGTAGCTGGAGGCGAGCAGGTCGTTGAGCTCCGCTTCTTCCACGTCCTTCGCCTTGGCGTCCAGCGCCTGCGGATCGGCGATGCGGTCTACCGCGAAGCTGCGCAGTGCCTCGCGGTCGTGGTCCCACACGTCGAGGTACCAGTTGTCGCGGTAATGCGTGAGCCGCTGCGGCGACACCGTGCGCTTCGTGTCGGAATTCGTGGTGCGCGCACGGTAGCGAAAGCTCAACTGCCGGCGCTCGAGCACGGCACCCGCGACGATGCGGAATACCTGCTGGTCCATCTTGCGCGCGCCCCAGGAAATGACCCGGATGCGATCGACGGGCAGCGCCTTGCCGCTGCCATGGTCGGAGAGCAGGCGCTCGATGCGTGCCTTGAACGGCGCGAGCGCGCCGGCGAGTACGCCGGGATCGGAGCGGCCGATCAGCTCGTTGAGGGCCATCAGCGCCGCCAGCTCGTCGCTGGTCAGCCACAACCCGGGCAGTTCGAAACTGTCGCCCTCGCCTGCTTCGTAGCGGAACGAGGCCTGTTCACCGGCCACGCTTTGCACCGGCGCGCCGAGCGCGTCGCGAAGGAATGCCACGTCGCGGTACAGCGTGGCGCGCGAGCATTCCAGCTCGTCCATCAGGCGGGACAGCGGCACCGGATAGTGGGCGGACTTCAGCAGGCGGTGCAGGGTGAGAATGCGCTCGTAGCGGTCCATGGATGTCGCCGGCAGATGGAGCTTAGGTAAGTGTGTCCGCGTGGGCGTGACGCCCGTATCTACGGCCCGAAGCATGGCGGTGGCAGGGCCACTCCGCAAGGGACGCTCGCCCTCGGTTTGCGCCGGGCGCCATAAGGCGCAAAAATGGGCCTTTGCGATTCGCCGAAGGCCTTCCCCGACCATGGCGGAACCGAAACACATCCCCTCCGTCGTCGTGGTCCCCCCGGGGCCGTCCGACGGCGCCGGTGCTGCCCGCGACCTGTTTTCCATCCCGGGCGTGGTCATCCAGACGGCCACCGCGACCGGCTATGGCCTGTGGATGGTGCTCGGCACCGCGCTTGCCCTCGGCACCTATCCGGACGGCCGCGGCGAGGTGCTCGTGCCCCTCAGCATCGGGTTGGTCTTCGTGGCGTCCGGTCTCGTCGCCACATGGCTGCGCCTGCCGTTCGCCGTCGACTGGCACGGCTGGAATCCGGGCAAACGGATGATGCCGACGGTCGAAGGCATGATCGCGATGGTGAATTTCCTTCCGATGCTGGCCCTGGCGGGACTGGCCCGCGGGGGAAACGACTTCTGGGCCACGCGTCTCGCGGGCGCGGCGCTCATGCTGTGCAGCGTGACCACCCTGGTGTACACCGCGAGGGGCGCTTCCCGTGGCCTTTCCGTCACGGTGGCCTCGGTTGCCAACGCGTTGCCGCTGGGGCGCGCCACCTGGGCGCTGTTCGCCGGGGGGCTGTGGTTCTGGCTGTGTGTCGCGCTGCAATCGGACACCCCCATGGAGCCGTTCAACCCCTGGCGGCTGGCCCTGCTGGCGGTGGCGCTGGCGCTCGGCATTGTCGAGGGCATGCGCTGGCGGGCACTGCGGCAGCTGGCCCAGGACAACGGTGCCGCCGGACACCTGGCCGGGGGCCGGGCTGCCATGACGCTCCTCAGCGGCCGCGTCGCGGTCGCGATGCTTTCGGTAGGCTTGCCCAGCCTGCTGCTGGTTTCCCATCCAGGCGGCCCGGCCCAGGCGTTGGCCGCCGGTCTGGCCGCGTTAAGCTGCGTTGTCGGTCAATGCCTCGAACAGCGGCTCTACGGTCGCGCGTACGGACGGCTCGTTGCGGGCCACGCATGACGGTTTCCTTTCCACTTCCCGGGTAGACGATGAAAAAACTCCTTATCGCCACGCTCGTCCTCGCTGCGCTGCCCTTCACGGCATCGGCCCAGGACGCCAATGCCAACACCAACGCCAACCCGAATTCGGACGCCTCCCAGAACGGTGGCTGGACGGGTTCGGGCGAGTTCGGCTTCGCCTCCTCGCGCGGCAACTCGCGTTCCGAGAACGCCAACGCCAAGCTCGGCCTGAGCCAGGAAAACGAGGTCTGGAAGAACAACTTCTTCCTCAACGGCCTGCGTTCGAAGGGCGAAGTGTCGGTCGAGGACGGCAACGGCAACACGGTGGACAAGTTCAGCACCACCGCCAACCGATACGACACCGGTGCTTCCGTGGGCTACAAGTTCGACCCGCGCAGCTATGTCGTCACCGCGGCGCGCTACGAGCACGACGACTTCGGCGCCAACTTGTGGCAGGGCATCATCTCGGTGGGCTACGGCTACATCGCGCTGAAGAACGAGCGTGCCGAGCTGTCCTTCGAAATCGGTCCCGGTTTCAAGCGCTACCAGCCGGCGGAATCGGAACGCGCCGTCCTGAATCCCGACGGTACGCCCGTCGTCGACGCCGGCGGCAACGCCGTGTCGGAAACGTACAAGCCCGACGCGGAAAGCGAAGTGGTCGGCCGCGGCCTGGTCAACGCGAAGTACCGCCTCACCGACAACACCGCGTTGGAAGACACGCTGCTGGTGGAAGCGGGCTCGAAGAATCAGTACTACCAGAACGACATCGGCCTCTCCGTCAGCATGACGAAGAAGATGGCGCTCAAGGTCGGCTACCAGATCCGCTACAACAGCGACACACAGCCCGGCACGCAGAGCACCGACAAGCTGACGACGACCAACCTCGTCTATAACTTCTGATCGTAGACGGCCCCTTTTTACCCTTGGGGCCTGCTTTGTGTGGGAGCCGGCTATGCCGGCGAGATCGCCGCTGAAGCGGCTCCCACACAAGCAACCTAGCGCTGCGGTTGCAGGAACGCTTCCGCACCCAGTGCCAGCAGCATCGCGGCCACCTCGTGCCCTAGCGCCACCGGCGTATCGCCGTTCGCATCGGCCTGGGCGCGCAGCAGTTCGCCGGTGGCGGCGTTGCCCACCATGCCGTGCAGCGTCAGCCCGTACTCGGCCACCACGCACCAGGCGCCGATCGCCACCGCGCAGCTGCCGCCGAGCTTTTCATTCATGGCCCGCTCCGCCTCGACGGCTATGAGTGTTTCCGGGTCCGTCAAGGCGGCCATCAGGTCGCGCACGCGGAGGTCGTCCTCGCGTGATTCGACGGCGATGGCGCCCTGTCCCGGCGCGGGCAACCAGTCCGGGCTGGCCAGGCGATGGCGGATGCGTCCGCTCAGGCCAAGCCTGTCGACGCCCGCGCAGGCGAGGATGATGGCCTCGTAATGGCCTTCGTCGAGCTTGGCCAGCCGCGTGTTCACGTTGCCGCGGAGGTCGAGCAGCTGCAGATCGGGGCGCAATGCGCGCACCTGCGCCTGCCGCCGCAGCGAGGACGTGCCGACGCGGGCGCCGTTGGGCAGCTCGGCCAGCGTTGCGTAGTCGTTGCTGATGAAGGCATCGGCGGCATCGGCGCGCGGCAGGATCGCCGACAGCACGAAGCCCGGCTCGAGTTCCGCCGGCACGTCTTTCAGGGAGTGCACCGCGATGTCCGCGCGGTCCTCCAGCATTGCGATCTCGAGCTCCTTCAGGAACAGCCCCTTGCCGCCGATCGTCGCCAGCGAGCGGTCGAGGATCTCGTCGCCCCGCGTGGACAGGGGAACCAGCTCGACCGTCAGTCCGGGATGGGCCTGGCGCAGCAGGTTGGCCACGTGCTCCGCCTGCCAGAGGGCAAGCGCGCTTTTTCGGGTGGCGATGCGGAGCGGTGCGGTCATTGCTTTCCAGCCGGAACGAAACGGACGAAGGCGAGGATTGTCCCGCAAACCGGCGCCGCGCGCAGCGGCGTAGCGCAAGACGCTGGATTCCTGCCTTCGCAGGAATGACGACCCGTGTCGTTCCCGCGAAGGCTTTCGCGGAATGGCCGCCCCTTGTCGTCCCCGCGCAGGCGGGGACGCAGTGACTTACGCCGACCGCAGCAATTGGCGAACCGCTGGAAGGTTGCGCCGGCTGACCTCTGGCGCCACCTCGGTGCCTGCCAGCCGCGCAAGTACCCGTCCGTCCGGCAGCGTCTTCAGCCCCTGCAGTCGCTCCCGGGGCACCAGGCAGTTGCGGTGCAGGCGGACCAGGCGCTCTCCGTGCGCTGCCTCGAGCTGGCGAAGCGATTCGTCGATCAACCACATGCCCCCGGCGTGGTGCACGGCCACGTATTTCTCGTCGGCCAGCAGGTAAAGCACGTCGGCCAACGCCACGCGCACCTCGTCGGCTCCGCTGCGTGCGCGCAGCCACGCGCCGCGTTCCACGCCCTGGGCCGGCGCGCGACGCGAGAGCGCACGGTCGAGGGCTTCGTCCAGCCGCTCCGCGCGCACCGGCTTGAGCAGGTAATCCGTGGCGCCGAGGTCGAAGGCACTCAGGGCGTGTTGCTCGTAGGCAGTGCAGAACACCACCTGCGGTCGCGTTGCCAGCGCACCGAGCCGACGGGCTGCCGCGGTGCCGGTCAGCCCGGGCATCTCGACATCGAGCAGCACAAGGTCAGGTTTCAATTCGGCGCAGGCTTCGAGCATGGCTTCGCCATCGCCGACCTCGCCCACGACGGTCACATCGGAACGCCGTGCCAGCAGCCCGCGCAGGCGGACGCGCGCCAGCGGTTCGTCATCGGCGATCAGTACGCGCACGGGCGGCCTCCGGCAGGAAGACGTTCACCAGGAAGCGGCCCTCGCGCACGTTCGCGACCACGCTGGCGCGCTCGCCGAAATGGAAGCGCACGCGCTCACGCACATTGCGCAGGCCGTGCCCGTTACCGGGCGTGGCCGGTATGTCGGCAATGGGGTTGTCCACGACGATCTCCACGCCGCCCTGCACGCGACGGCCTTCGAGGCGAATGGTGCCCCCTTCGCGCAGCGGCTGCACGCCGTGCCGAATGGCGTTCTCCACCAGGGGCTGGAGCAACAGGCGCGGCAGCGGGAGGTCCTCCGGCACGTCGATGTCGCGTTCCACGCGGAGCCGGTCGCCGAGCCGCAGCGCCTCGATTTCGAGGTAGCGGTCGACCAGCGCCCATTCCTCGCCCAGTGTACCGAGTGCGGATTGGTCGCTACCGAGCGCCGCGCGGAACAGCTCGGACAGGTTTTCCACGGTGCGTTCGGCGGCATCCGGGTCGACGCGGATAAGCGCGGCCACGGCATTCATGCTGTTGAAGAGGAAATGCGGCCGTATCCGTGCCTGCAAGGCGGCCACCTGAGCCTGCGCGGCGGCGGCGACACGCATCTGCCATTGCGCCACGACGTAGAAGTAGCGGAGCAGGCCGGCACCGAGCAGGCCGGTGGCGAGCATGCAGTCGCGCACGAAACCGAAGCGCGAGGCCGGGCTGAGACCCGCGCCCAGGTTGTGGTCGATCCAGCCCAGGATGGCCGCGCTCGCCCCGACCGTCGTCACCAACAGGAGCCATACCGCCGCATAGGGCCAGAGTCCCGACAGGCGCTGCATCCATGGACGCAACTTGCACAGCGCCACGGTCAGCAACACCGACAGCCAACTGGTGAAGAGCACCGCGATGCTGAAGTCGCGCAGGTCGCCGTCGTTGCCGGGTGCCAGCCACATCAGCGTGACCGTCAGCGCGCCCACTACCAGCAACGCGAACAGCACCGGCAGGCTGCAGAAATCGGGCAGCGGTGCCGATGGTTGGCGTGGGTTGTCGGGGGAGGCGAACATGCGGCGAGTATGCCGGAAGCAACGTGGCTTGCTGTGGGAGCCGCTTCAGCGGCGATGGGTGCTCGCGGCAAGCGTGCCCGCTGCCGCGGGATCGCCGCTGGAGCGGCTCCCACAAGAGCGGGTATCACGCGTCGGCGAAGCGCTCCGCCAGCCACGTCCGGATATCCGCGATCTCCGGCAGGCTCACCTGATGGCCCATGGGATAGGTATGCCACTCGATGCGATGACCCAGTGCCTCCAGCGCCTGGCGCGAGTGCTCTCCCAGCACCATCGGCACGACGGGGTCGGCGCTGCCGTGGCCCCAGAAGATCGGCGTGGCGTGGTTGGCTCCGCTGCGCTCGGCCTCGATGGTGTCGTGCAGCGGAAGGTAGGCCGAAAGCACGAGGATGCCGGCCAGCGATTCGCGATGACGCAGGCCCGCCGCCAGCGCCATCGCGCCGCCCTGCGAGAATCCGGCCAGTACGATCCGCGATGCCGGCACGCCGCGCTCTTCCTCGCGCGAAATCAACGCCTCCACCTCGGCGATGGAGGCGCGGATGCCCTCCGCGTCCTGTTTGTCCGCGATGGCGAGCCCCTTGATGTCGTACCAGGCCCGCATCGGCACGCCGTTGTTCACCGTGACCGGCCGCACCGGCGCATGCGGAAACACGAAACGCACGGCGGGCCACGCCGCATCGACCAGCTCCGGCACGATGGGCGCGAAGTCGTTGCCGTCGGCGCCCAGGCCATGCAGCCAGATGACCGACCAGGCGGGCGAGGGACCGGTTTCGTGTTCGACGGTGGGCAGGGGCATGGTGGGGACTCCTTCGCGAGGGGCGCATCGTAGCAGGGGGCGAAACCTTTGCCGGGCCGGAAAGCACTCACTTTCAACTGTGCGAGGTGTTCGGCGAATGCATACCGGGGAGCAGTACCACCAGTTCTTCCTGACTTCCAGGCGCGAGGTGGCGGTACGTGACCGCTTCCAGCAACTGGCGCTGGGCCTCCTGGCGAAGGGCGCCGACCTGCTCGATTTTGGCGCCGGGACGGGTATCGATGCCAAGGCCTATGTCGCAAAAGGCCACCGGACCTACGTCTACGAACCGTCGCCTTCGATGCGCGGGCATCTCGAGGTGTATTGCCGCGACGAGATCGCCAAGGGTCGAACGATCGAAGTCGATGCGGAACTTCCGTGCCAGGTGGACGCGGTCACCGCCAATTTCGCCGTGCTCAACCACATCGCCGATCACACGCCGCTGTTCGAGCAGTTGTACAACGTCGTGCGTCCTGGTGGCTTCGTGCTTGCCAGCATGCTCAATCCATACTTCCTCAGCGATGCGCGATACGGCTGGTGGCGCAGGAACCTGCTGAACCTGCTCCGCCATGGCTTCTATTCGTTCGCCACCGAGAGCGGCGTCCACCGCTTCGCACCCCGCGTGCCGGCGCGCGCCGCTGCGCCGTATTTCCGCCTGGAACGCGTGCTTCCGCGTGGGTTCGGCATGTTGACCGAGCCGTATCTGTTCCTGCTCTTCAGGCGCACGTGATGATGCTGCGGAACGCGATCCGGCGCATCGTGCGACCCGTGCCGCAGTGGGCGACGGTTGCCGTCGAACCTTCCGCGGAGTTCGTCAGCGCCGAACTGTGTTGGGAGGGCGGCCATGCGAACGTCACGCGCGACCACACCATCGCTTCGCTCAAGCCGTTGACCATCGCGACCAGCATCGACGCCGGGCCGCGGCCCCTGCTCCAGTACAGCGATCGCCTTACAGGGCGCATGCTTGGGGTATTGCGCCTCAGGAAGGAAGCGAGCATCGCGGTCGACGAAGCGCGGCTTAGCCTGTACCAGGTCGAGAAGGGCGAACATTACTGCCTCGGCTGGCCGTTTCGCGTCTTCACCGCGTGGCGGCAGAACAGAAACATGCTGAAGAACCGGGCGACGAACCATCTGAACATGGAGCCCGCGGCCGCGCAGCAGCTCATGATCACATACCTTGCGCCCCGCCCCGTGGTCCTGGTGTCGGTGGAAGCGGAGGGCCACCGCAACATCTTTCCCATGGACCTTATCGGGCCGTTGGAAGGCAGCGGGCTCTTTTCGCTGGCCTTGCGCAGCAGCAATGTGTCGGAGCCGACGATGCGCGAGGTGCGTCGAGTGGTGCTGTCGCATCCCGCGGCATCGATGAAGGCGACGATTTACCAGCTGGCACGGCACCACAAGGATGCCGTGACGGCCTGGAACGAGCTTCCCTTTCCGCTCAGCCGCTCACCCGAGTTCGACATACCCGCGGTGGCGTCCGCACTGTGCGTGCGGGAACTGGCCATCGTCCACAGCCAGGCGATCGGCTCGCACACGTTCTTCCTGTGCAGGGTCGTCACCACCGAGGATGCTGGCGACGGTGCGCAGCTCCACCACACAGCGGGGTTCCACCAGCACTACCGGGCTGGCCAGGGCATTCCTTTCCCGGAAGCCTAGCCGCCGAGCAGCGTGCGCCGCCTGACGCGCCGCCAATATAGGCGAAGCCCGGTCGTTTACTCCCCGAGCCCCAGTTCCGTCGCGAAGAACGTCATCGACAGCGCCTGGTTGCCCACGCGCTGGCTGAAGGGCGCGCCGATGCCGTGGCCCGCGTTCATGCGGGTGAGCAGCAGCACCGGCTGGCCCGACGCGCTGGCGTCCTGGAGGGCGGCGGCGAACTTGCGCGACTGCCACGGCGCCACGCGCGGATCGTTGGCGCCGGTGGTGAGCAGCACGGCCGGGTACTTCGTGCCCTTCTTCACGTTGTGCAACGGCGAGTACGCGAGCATGGCCTTCGCGATGGCCGGGTCGGACACGCTGCCGTATTCGCTGACGTTGTACGGGCCGTTGGCGAACGCGGTTTCATGCCGCGGCACGTCGTAGATACCGACGGCGCCGACCACGGCGCGGTACTGCTCCGGATGCTGGGTGAGCGCCGCGCCCATCAGCAGGCCGCCGTTGCTGCCGCCGAGGATGCCGAGGTGCTTCGTGTCGGTCCACTTCGTGTCGATGAGCGCCTGCGAGGCCGCGTAGAAATCGTCGAACACGTTCTGCTTGCGTGTCTTCTGGCCCTGCTCGTGCCAGGCCTCGCCGAACTCGTTGCCGCCGCGGATGTTGGCGTAGGCCAGCACGCCGCCACGCTCGAGCCACGCGAGGTTCGCACCGATGAAACCCGGCGTGACGGGAATGCCGAAGCCGCCGTAGCTGTAGAGGATGGTCGGGCGCTTGCCGTTCGGCGTGGTGCCGTCCATGGCGATGACGGTCACCGGGATCTTGCTGCCGTCCTTCGACGTGCCTTCCACCCGCGTCACACGCACCTTCGAATAGTCGGCCGCCGGCTTCACCTCGAAGATCGTCTTCAACGAGCCGGAGGTGCCGTCGTACTCGGCCCACTGCGTCGGCTGGGTCCATCCTGCATAGGTGATCAGCGCCTTGGCCTGGCCCTTCTCGGCGGCGACGCCGCCGATGGCGATACCGGTGGCAGGCAGCGGCACGCGACGCACGAAGCTTGCCTTCGCATCGTATTGATCGGCCCACCAGTCCGGCCCGGCGCTGCGTACCACGAGGAATCCGTCGCCGAGCGCCGTCACGTGCTGGATGGCGCCCTTGCCTTCCGGGAGCACGTCGGTCGCCTTGCCTTCCGGGGCGACCGCGACGATCTTCCCGTGCGGCGCCCCTGCGAACGTCACGACATACAAGCTGTCGCCCACCCAGCTGGCTTCGCGCGCGTCGGCTTCGTGCCCAAGCACGCGCTTGAAGCTGCCCTGGCCTTGGCGCAGGTAGATTTCCGCGGGACCGCCGTCGCCCTCGTTCGCCAGCAGCGCGGTGGCCTTGCCGTTCGCGCTTTCCTTGAGGATGTACTCGGCCACGTGGGAGTAGCCCTTGCCGAAGACCACGGTGTCTTTCGCCGCCGGCTGGCCAATGACGTGATGGGCCAGGTAAGCGTCGAATTCACGCAGCGGCTTGCCGGCCGACGGCGCGTCGAAGCGCGCATAGGTCACGCCCTTCTCGTCCGCGTCCCAGGCCAGCGCCTGTGGCGTGGTGCCGCCACCGGCGAACGGCAACACGTCGCCGAGCGGCTTGCCCGTGCGCGTGTCGAGGATGTGGATGGTCGTCAGCTCGCTACCGCCTTCCGCGGTGCCATAGGCGAGGTAGCGGCCGCTCGGCGAGGGCCAGTAGGCGGTGATCGCCGTGCTGCCGTCACCCTTGTTGAGGTCCACGAGCGTGCGCGTCTCGCCGTCCGGCCAGGCCTTCGCCACCAGCACGGGCTGCGGCTGCGGCGGCGTGTTCTCGAAATAGAACAGCGTGCCACCGGCCAGCGTCGGGGACGAACGTGTGGTCGAGGTGATCGACAGTTCGCGAATGCGCGTGCTGAGCGCCTTGCCCAGCGGCATGGCGCCGATGGCGGCCTCGGTGTACGCATTCTGCGCGTCGATCCACTGCTTCACGTCGGCCGCGTCGGGATTCTCCAACCAGCGGTACGGGTCGTTCACCGGCTGGCCCGCGAGCGTTTCCGACACCATTCGCTTCGGCGTCGCCGGCGGTGCGGTGGCGGCCTGCGCCGAGACGGCGAGGAACAGGCTGGCGGCGAGCAGGCGAGGAACGAAGACGCGCATGGTTTGGACTCCGGTGGAGGAATGACGGAGCGTAACAAAGCGATGTGCGACACGCCCATGTAGGAGCCGCTATAGCGGCGAGGAAACCTCGCGACGGCGCGGCAAGATTGCCCTCGCCGCTATAGCGGCTCCTACAGAAGGTGGCGCCTGGCAGGTAAGCTCACGGGTTTTAGGCCGGAACCCCTCCATGCGCGTACTCGCCGCTGCCCTCCTTGCCACCCTTGCTGCCGCGCCGGCGTTTGCCGCACAACCTCCGCTCGACATGGAAACCATCATGGCGGACCCGGACTGGATCGGGCCGCCGGTGGAGGAACCGTACTGGAGCGTCGATGGCGGCCAGGTCTACTACTCCCAGAAGCAGGACGGCACGCCGGTGCGCGACCTCTGGCGGGTGGCCGCGAACGGCGGCGCGCCCGAACGGCTCGATGCCGCGGCGGCGGCCGGGGCGGACGGCGGCAAGCCGGTATTCGACCGCGCGCATCGCCATGCCGCCTTCGTTCGGCACGGCGACATCTTCCTCCGCGACCTCGCCAGCGGTGCCACTGTCCAGGTAACGCGCACGGCCGCGAAGGAGCGCGATCCGCGCTTCTCCCTCGACGGGCGGCTGCTCACGTTCCGCGCGGACAACGACTGGTTCGTGTATCCGGTGACCGGCGGGCCGGTGTCGCGGGCGGCCGACCTGGAAGCGAAGGACGATCCGAAGGTGAAGGCATCCGATGGCCTCACCGACGATCAGCAGGCGCTGTTCAAGACCTTGCGCGACCTGCGTGCGGACGAGGAAGCGATGAAGGCGGATGCCGCCGCACTGGCCGCTGCCGATCCGGGCCGCTCGCCAGAGCCCTTCTGGCTGGGGAAGAACGTGAGCATCACGGACACGTCGCTGTCGCCGGACGGACGCTGGATGCTCGTCGTGACCGAGGCGAAGGACGCGGACAAGGGCAAGATCGCCGACCTGACCCACTACGTCACCGACTCCGGTTACGCCGAAAGCGAAGCCACGCGCAGCTATGTCGGCCGGAAGGATCCCACACCGCAATCGCTGCGCCTGTTGGACCTGGCCAAGCACGCCAGTTTCGACCTCGACACCTCGGCCCTGCCGGGTATCGGCGACGATCCGTTGGCCGACATTCGCGCCAGGACCGTCGCCGCGCTGCGCAAGGACGGCAAGGGCGATCGCGCCGACGCACTGGCTGCGCCGAAGACGCGTCCGGTCATCGTCAACGGCGAATACAGCCCCGGCATCGTGTGGAGCGACGACGGTCACGAAGTCGCCGTGCAGCTGCGCGCCATCGACAACAAGGATCGCTGGATCGCCACCGTGGACTTCGAACGCCACGTGCTGGTCTCGCAGCATCGCCTCTCCGACAAGGCATGGATCAACTGGGATGGCAACGACTTCGGCTGGCTCCGCGAC
Organism: Luteibacter sp. HAY1-4A; assembly: GCF_056755355.1. Taxonomy (NCBI): domain Bacteria; kingdom Pseudomonadati; phylum Pseudomonadota; class Gammaproteobacteria; order Lysobacterales; family Rhodanobacteraceae; genus Luteibacter; species Luteibacter sp. HAY1-4A. Next base: position 21,027 of record NZ_JBNDHZ010000016.1, on the reverse strand, counting down.
GGCCGTACGCTGTGGTACCTGAGCGAGGAGTCCGGCTTCGCGCAGCTTTACGTTCGTCCCTTGGGAGGTAAGGCGAAGGCACTCACTTCGGGCCGCTTCGAAGTGGACCACCCGGTGCTGAGCTCCGACGGCTCGCGCTTCTACGTGCGTACGAACAAGGTAGCGCCGTACAGCTACGACATCTACTCGGTGCCGGCGCAGGGCGGGGCGCTAACACGTGTTACGACCTTCGAAGGCCTGGACGACTTCGCGTTGTCGCCCGACGGCACCCGCCTCGCGGTACTGCATTCTTCGCCGTACGTGCCGTCGCAGCTTGCGACCGTCGGCGTGGACGGCTCGGCGGCTCGCGAGCTCACGGACACGCGCAAGCCGGCGTTCAAGGATCGCGAGTGGATCGCGCCGAAGATCGTCCAGGTGCCGTCCAGGCATGGCGCGGGCACGATCTGGGCGAAGTTCTACGGCCCGGCCGACGCGGCCGCGGCCGCCTCGCGTCCTGCGGTGATCTTCGTGCACGGCGCGGGCTACCTGCAGAACGTGCACCTCTCGTATCCGGCGTACTTCCGCGAGCAGATGTTCCACAACCTGCTCGTCCAGCGCGGGTATGTCGTTCTCGACATGGACTACCGCGCCTCGAAGGGCTACGGCCGCGACTGGCGCACCGCGATCTACCGGCAGATGGGCCACCCTGAACTGGACGACCTGCTCGACGGCAAGGCGTGGCTGGTGGCGAACCATGGCGTGGACCCGAAGCGCGTCGGTATGTACGGCGGGAGCTACGGCGGGTTCATGACCTTGATGGCCTTGCTGCGCGCACCCGGCGAATTCGCCGCGGGTGCCGCGTTGCGCCCGGTCACCGACTGGACCAGCTACAACCACGAGTACACGTCGAACATCCTCAACGATCCGCAGCTGGATCCCGAGGCGTACAAGACCAGCTCGCCCATCCATTACGCCGAGGCGCTGGCCGATCCGCTGCTCATCGAGCACGGCCTGATCGACGACAACGTGCTTGCCAGCGACTCCATCCGCCTCTACCAGCGCTTCATCGAACTGCACAAGAAGAATTTCTGGATGTCCCTGTATCCGATGGAACGGCACGGGTTCGTGCATGCGGACTCCTGGTACGACGAGTACCGCCGGATCGACGAGCTGTTCCGCGAGCGGCTGGAGCCCGCCTCCACCCGATAAGAATTTACGGAAACGTTACGCCGGCGCCCCGCCGCCTTACGCCGTAAATATCGCCCCGGGCGAACAATGCGCACCGTCCTTCCCGATGGTGCGCAACCGTGGAAATCCTCTACGTTCTCCTAGTCGTCGTGCTCACTGCCATGACGATCGGCTTCCTCATGATCTGCGACCGGCTGGGTCGCCGCTGAGGACGCCGCCATGACCCTTGCCTATATCGTTGCCGCGGCCATCGCCGTGGCCCTCACGGGCTACCTGTGCGTGGCCCTGCTGAAGCCGGAGTGGTTCGAATGACCACGAACGACTTCCTCCAGATCGGCTTCTTCCTCGTCGTGCTGCTTGCACTGGTGAAGCCGATGGGCCAGTACATGGCCCTCGTCTTCGCCGACGAGCCGAACCGCGTCACCCGCTTCGGTGGCGGAGCGGAGCGGTTGCTGTACCGCCTCGCGGGCATTCGTGCCGATGAGGACATGGGCTGGAAACGCTACGCCATGGCGATGCTGGTGTTCAACGTGGCCGGCGTGGCCTTCGTCTACCTGCTCCAGCGCACGCAGCAGTGGTTGCCGCTGAACCCGCAGCATTTCGCGGCCGTGACGCCGGACTCGGCCATGAACACCGCCGTCAGCTTCGCCACCAACACGAACTGGCAGGGCTACGCGGGTGAGTCCACCATGAGCTACCTCACCCAGGCGCTCGGCCTCGCGGTGCAGAACTTCCTGTCGGCGGCGACGGGTATCGCGGTGCTCATCGCGGTGGTCCGCGGCTTCGCGCGCCGCGGTGCGTCGGCCGTGGGCAATTTCTGGGTCGACATGACCCGTGCCACGCTCTACGTGCTGTTGCCCTTCTCGATCGTCATCGCGCTGCTGCTGGTGTCGCAGGGTGTGGTGCAGAACATTGCCCCTTACCTCGACGTGTCGACGCTGGCGCATGGGAAGCAAACCCTGCCGATGGGCCCTGCGGCATCGCAGGTGGCCATCAAGATGCTGGGCACGAACGGCGGCGGCTTCTTCAACGCCAATTCCGCCCACCCGTTCGAGAACCCCACGCCGTTCTCCAACTTCGTGGAGATGATCGCGATCTTCCTGATTCCCGGAGCCCTCTGCTACACGTTCGGACGCATGGTGGGCGACCGTCGCCAGGGTTGGGCGATCCTCGCCACGATACTCGTGATCTTCGTCCCGCTCGCGGTCGGCCTCGTCGCCGCCGAGCAGGCAGGCAATCCCGCCTTGCATGGCCTGGCCATCGATGCCCACGGCAGCGCCCTGCAAGCGGGCGGCAACATGGAAGGCAAGGAAACGCGCTTCGGCATCGCCTCGTCCGGCCTGTTCGCCGCCATCACCACCGCCGCGTCCTGCGGTGCGGTGAACGCGATGCACGACTCGCTCACGCCGCTCGGCGGGCTCGTCCCCATGTGGCTGATGCAACTGGGCGAAGTGGTCTTCGGTGGCGTGGGTTCCGGTCTCTACGGCATGCTGGCGTTCGCCGTGGTCGCGGTATTCATCGCCGGATTGATGGTCGGGCGCACACCCGAATACCTCGGCAAGAAGATCGAGGCGCACGAGATGAAGATGGCCAGCCTGGCCGTGCTCATCCCCTGCGCCCTCGTGGTGGTGTGCACCGCCATCGCGGTGATGACTCCCGCCGGCGTCGCGGGTATAGCGAATCCGGGGGCGCACGGCTTCAGCGAGATCCTGTACGCGGTCAGTTCCGCGTCCAACAACAACGGCAGTGCGTTCGGCGGCCTCTCGGCGAACACGCCCTTCTGGAACGTGCTGCTCGCCGTGTGCATGTTCCTGGCCCGCTTCCCGCTCGCCATCGCCATGCTGGCCATGGCCGGGTCGCTGGCGGCGAAGGGCCATGTGCCGCCCTCCGCGGGCACCCTGCCCACGCACACGCCGCTGTTCGTCACGCTGCTCACCTGCGTCGTCATCGTCGTCGGCGCGCTCACCTTCCTCCCGGCGCTGGCCCTCGGGCCCATCGTCGAGCACCTCTCGTCTCTCACGGGGCACTGATCCATGACCTCCCATGCCCATGCCGCGCGCGGATTCGACCGCGCGATGGTGACGCGCGCCCTCGTCGACGCGTTCCGTAAACTCGATCCGCGGACGCAGTTCCGCAACCCGGTGATGTTCGTCGTGTTCGTGTGCAGCGTCCTGACCACCCTGCTCTGGGTGCAGGCGCTGGCCGGCCACGGCGAGGCGCCCACGGGCTTCATCTTCTGGGTGACCCTGTGGCTCTGGTTCACGCTGCTGTTCGCCAACTTCGCCGAAGCCCTGGCCGAAGGACGCGGCAAGGCCCAGGCCGACGCGCTGCGCGGTTCGCGCCGCGACGTGGCCGCGAAGAAGCTCACGGCGCCGCGGCACGACGCGCAGATCGTCTTCACCCCCTCGAGCGAACTGCGCAGCGGCCACCACGTGCTCGTGGAGGCGGGCGACATCGTGCCGGGCGACGGCGAGATCGTGATCGGTGCGGCAAGCGTCGACGAAAGCGCCATCACCGGCGAATCGGCTCCGGTGATCCGCGAGGCCGGCGGCGACCGCAGCGCCGTGACGGGTGGGACGCGCGTGCTTTCCGACTGGCTGGTGGTGCGCATCACCAGCAATCCCGGCGACAGCTTCCTCGACCGCATGATCTCGATGGTGGAAGGCGCGTCGCGCCGCAAGACACCGAACGAAATCGCCCTCACCATCCTGTTGGCGAAGTTCACGCTGATCTTCCTGCTGGCCTGCGCGACGCTCCTGCCCTACTCGATCTACAGCGTGCAGGCGGCTGGCAGCGGCAGCCCGATCACGCTTACCGTGCTGGTGGCATTGCTGGTGTGCCTCATTCCCACCACCATCGGCGCCCTGCTTTCGGCCATCGGCATCGCGGGCATGGACCGGATGATCCGGGCGAACGTCATCGCCACTTCCGGACGTGCCGTGGAAGCCGCGGGCGACGTGGACGTGCTGCTGCTCGACAAGACCGGCACCATCACGCTCGGCAACCGCCAGGCCGTCGCGTTCCACGCCGCGCCCGGCATCGAGGAACGCGAGTTGGCCGAGGCCGCCGACCTTGCTTCCCGTGCGGACGAAACGCCGGAAGGCCGCAGCATCGTCGTGCTCGCGGAAGCGAAGTTCGGCGTGCACGGGCATCGCCGCGACAAGGAGGCCACCTTCGTGCCGTTCACCGCGCAGACGCGCATGAGCGGCGTGGACGCCGGCACGCGGCACATCCGCAAGGGTGCCATCGACGCCGTGGAGCGCTATCTAGACGCGCAGGACAGCCACATGCCGCCGATGGTGAAGCGCATGGCCGAGGACGTGGCGCGCCGCGGTGCCACGCCGCTCATCGTCGTGGACGGCGCGCTGACTCTCGGCGTCATCGAACTCAAGGACATCGTGAAGGACGGCATCAAGGAACGTTTCGCCGAGATGCGCCGCATGGGCATCCGCACGGTGATGATCACCGGCGACAACCCGCTCACCGCGGCGGCCATCGCCGCGGAGGCCGGCGTGGACGATTTCCTCGCCGAGGCCACGCCCGAGGCTAAGCTGAAGCTGATCCGCGACATGCAGGCCGAGAACCGCCTGGTGGCGATGTGCGGCGACGGCACCAACGATGCGCCGGCGCTGGCCCAGGCCGACGTGGCGGTGGCGATGAACAGCGGCACGCAGGCCGCGAAAGAGGCCGGCAACATGGTCGACCTCGACTCGAACCCGACGAAGCTGATCGAGGTCGTCGGCATCGGCAAGCAGATGTTGATCACGCGCGGTGCGCTCACCACGTTCTCGATCTCGAACGACATCGCCAAGTACTTCGCGATCATCCCGGCGGCGTTCGCGACGATGTATCCCGCGCTCAACACGCTGAATGTCATGCACCTGGCCACCCCCCAGAGTGCCATCCTGTCGGCCGTGATCTTCAACGCGCTGATCATCGTCTTCCTCATTCCGCTGGCGCTCAAGGGCGTGGCGTATCGCGCGCTCGGCGCGGCCGCGCTCCTCCGCCGCAACCTGCTGGTGTACGGCCTGGGCGGCATCGTCGCGCCCTTCGCCGGCATCAAGCTCATCGACATGCTGCTGGTCCTCGTCGGACTGGCATGAACGCACACGACCATTCCATGAAGACCTTCCTGTTCGCGGCCTGCGCGGCCGCCTTTCCTCTCATCCTCTCCACCGCCGTCCATGCGGCCGATGCGCCGCCCGTCACGGGCAATGTGGCTATCGTGTCGGACTACATGTTTCGCGGCCTCACCCAGACCTGGGGCCACCCGGCCATCCAGGGCGGGGCCGACTATGCCTGCGCGAACGGCTTCGCCGCCGGCGCATGGGCGTCAAGCGTCAGCGACCGCAGCTACGCGGGCGGTTCGATGGAACTCGACCTCTACGCAAGCTTCGGCCGGCCCATCGACGACGACTGGTCATGGCGCGCGGGTATCTACGGGTATGTGTATCCCGGCGCCAACCTCGACCAGGCCGCGGGGTACCGCGGCCGCTCCTTCAATACGGTGGAGGCCAACGCCGCGATTTCGTGGCGCAACGTCACGCTGAAATACAACCGGTCGTTGACGGACTACTTCGGCGCGGACCGCGAGCAAGGTTATGACGGCGATAGTCGCGGCACCGGCTACATCCAGCTCGACGCCACGTTTACGTTGTCCGATGCATGGTCGCTCGCGCTCCATGCAGGCCACACCCACTACACCGCGTCGCTTGCCGTGCCGACGGCGTACGGCGTTCGCGACGTGAACTACACCGACGCCTCGGCCACCGTGAAGTACGCGATCGACGCGCACTGGTCGGTGAGTGCCGGTGTCACTCGCGCGACCAACAACCGCTATTACGGCCACGTGTCCAGCTATACCGACGCGACCGACACCCGCGACGTGGGCGGTACACGCGGCCTCGTCATGGTCCAGGGCACGTTCTGAGGAGTACGTCATGACATCCCTTCTTCGCCAGGCCGTTGTTCTGTTCCTCGGCCTGACCGTCATCACCGGCGTGGCCTATCCGCTGCTCGTCACCGGCGCCGCCCAGGCGGTCTTCCCGCACGAGGCGAACGGAAGCCTGGTCCAATCCGGCGGGCGAGCCGTCGGTTCCTCGCTGATCGGCCAGTCGTTCGACGAGCCACGCTACTTCTGGAGCCGGCCTTCGGCCACGTCACCGGACCCGTATAACGGCGCCTCGTCGGGCGGCTCGAACCAGGGCCCGACCAATCCCGCCCTCGGCGACGCGGCGAAGAAGCGGATCGCCGCCCTGCATGCTGCCGACCCGCAAAACCCGGGGCCGGTGCCGGTGGAACTGGTCACCGCTTCCGGCAGCGGCCTCGACCCGGAGATCAGCCCGGCGGCGGCGCGCTACCAGGTCGGTCGCGTGGCACGCGCCCGCGGCATGGATACGTCCGCCGTGCAGGCGCTCGTCGATGCCCATACCAAAGGCCGCCAGTTCGGCGTGCTGGGCGAGGCGCGCGTGAACGTGCTGGAACTGAACCTGGCACTCGACGACACTCGCCACTGATGCCCGCACCCTGTGGGAGCCGCTATAGCGGCGAGAAGCCAACGAAGCGATGACGCCACCACGCGCGTTTCCTCGCCGCCATGGCGGCTCCTACAATGATCCTTCAGCCCATCGGCCATCCTTCATGAACAACGACCGCGATGCCCGTGCCGATGCGCTGCTCAACGCGGCGAAGGACGAGGACGGCCAGCGCCTGAAGATTTTCCTCGGCGCCTCTCCCGGGGTCGGCAAGACGTACGCCATGCTCTCGGCCGCGCGCGAACTGCGCGGGCAGGGCGTGGACGCGGTGGTGGGCTTGGCGGAAACGCATGGCCGGGCGGAGACCGCGGCGCTGCTCGACGGCGTCGAGGTACTGCCGACGCGGTCGGTGCACTATGCCGGGCGCACTTTCCAGGAATTCGACCTGGAGGCCGCACTGGCCCGCAAGCCCGCGGTGATCCTCGTCGACGAATTGGCGCATACCAACCTTCCCGGCGGACGTCATGCCTACCGCTGGCAGGACATCGCCGAGCTGCTCGACGCCGGCATCGAGGTGTACACGGCGATGAACGTGCAGCACCTGGAAAGCCTCAACGACCAGGTGCGCCGCATCACCGGCGTGGCCGTGCGCGAAACCGTGCCTGACGCGTTCCTCGATCGCGCCCGGGACATCGTGCTGGTCGACCTGCCGCCGCGCGAGCTCATCGCGCGCCTGCGCCAGGGCAAGATCTACGTTCCCGAAACGGCGGCCGTCGCCCTGGAAGCGTTCTTCTCGCCCACCAATCTCGCCGCGCTGCGCGAGCTCGCGGTGGAAACGGTTGCTGCGCACGTGGAAAGCGACCTGCGCGAATCCATGCTCGCGCGTGGCGATGCCATGCCCGTTCGCCGCCGCGTCGTGGCGGCGATCGACGGTGCCGCGCAGAGTGAATACCTCGTGCGCATCACGCGGCGCATCGCCGAGCGCCGCGGCGCACCCTGGAGCGTCGTCCATGTCGACCGCGGGGGCACCGACGGCGCGCGCCGCGAGCGCGTGGACGCGGCCTTGCGTCTCGCCCGCCGCCTTGGCGGCGAAGGTGTCGTGCTGCGCGGCCATGCCGTCGCGGACGAACTGCTGGCCTGGGCCGACCGCGAAGGCGTGGGCCAGATCATCGTGGGACGCACGCGCGAGCGTCCCATCGCGAGACGCCTTGGCTTGTCCCTGACCCAGCAACTCCTTCGTCGCGGCGCACACCTGGAACTGACCATCGTCGCCACGCCGCTGGAGCGGGCCAGCGCGCGCCGAAGGCTCCGTGCCGGGGACGCGAAGGGTTCGCGCCGCGACTACGCCATGGCCACGGCCGCTACCGCCGTGGCGATGGCGCTGTCCTTCGTGGCCGACCGTTTCCTTTCCGTCGCCAACCTGTCGCTCATCTTCCTCACCGCCGTGCTGTTCGTGGCGGTGCGCACACGCATGGCTGTGGCGGTCTACACGGCGCTGCTCTGCTTCCTCGGCTACAACTTCTTCTTCGCGCCACCGCGCTACACGCTCGTCATCGCCAATGCGGACGACGTGCTGGCCGTGGTGTTGTTCCTCGCGGCGGCGCTGGTGTGCAGTCGGCTGGCGACGCGGCTGGCCGGACAGGTGGCTTCGCTACGGGCGGCCCAGGTGCGTGGTCGCGCCCTGGTGACCCTGGGCCAGCAACTGGCCACCGCGGCGGACGCCGCCGCCATTCGCGAGGTGGGTGCGCGTGCGCTGGCACGCGCACTGGATGCGCAGGCGAGCGTGCTCGCGCGCGACGCCGCGGGTGCGCTGGTGCCGGTCGCTTCGGCACCGGAACCGTTCGCACTGTCGACGCAGGATGCCGCTGCCGCCGATTGGAGCGACGCGCATGCGGAACCCGCCGGTCGCTTCACCGACACGCTGCATGGCGCGTCGAGCTGGATGTTGCCGCTGGGCAACGAGACCCAGCGTGCGGGCGTGGTGGCCCTGCGCTTCCCGGACGCGCCCGGCGAGCCGGATGCGGACCGCCGCGGCATGGCGCTCGCGATGGTGCAGGACATCGGCCAGGCGCTGGAACGTGCGCGTCTGGCCGCGGAACTGGAGGGTGCGCGCGTGGAAGGCGAGACCGAGCGGCTGCGCAATGCCCTGCTGTCGTCGGTCTCGCACGACCTGCGGTCGCCGCTGGCGTCGATGATCGGTTCGGCCGGCACCTTGCTCGACTACGAGAAGCAGCTGCCCGAAGACGAGCGGCGCGAACTGCTCGAGGCCATCCTGGGCGAAGGCCGCCGCCTCGACCGCTACATCCAGAACCTGCTGGATATGACGCGTCTGGGCCACGGTGCGCTGACGCTCAAGCGCGACTGGGTGGACGCCGGTGAAATCGCCGCCGCGGCGGTGGCGCGCATGCGCAAGCAGTTTCCCGCCACGCGCGTCGACATGCAGCTGCCACCCGGTACGGTGCTCCTGCATGTCCATCCCGCCTTGATCGAGCAAGCCCTGTTCAACATTCTCGAGAACGCCGCGCGCTTCTCCCCGCCGGACGAACCCGTGCGTGTCGTGGTCCGTGCCGAGCCCGGGCACCTGCTGGTGGACGTGAGCGACCGGGGACCGGGTATTCCCGAGGACGAGCGCGAGCGGATCTTCGACATGTTCCATTCGGTGGCGCGCGGCGACCGCGGCAAGCAGGGCACCGGGCTCGGGCTCGCCATCTGCCGCGGCATGATCGGTGCGCACGGCGGCAGCGTGCAGGCCTTGCCCCAGGCGGGCGCTGGCACCACCATCCGGGTTTCGCTGCCCTTGCCGGCGCCGCCCGACGACACTCCATGAATTCCATCGCGCCGCGCGTGCTCGTGATCGACGACGAAGTGCAGATCCGCCGGTTCCTCGACATCGGCCTGCGCGCCGAGGGCTACCAGGTACTCCTCGCCGCCAGCGGCCAGGAAGGCCTGGGCCTCGCGGCCACGCAGTCGCCCGACGTGGTGATCCTCGACATCGGCCTGCCCGACATGGAAGGCCACGACGTGTTGCGCGAACTGCGCGCCTGGAGCGAGGTGCCGGTGCTGATGCTCTCGGTGCGCGATGCGGAGGGCGAGAAGGTGAAGGCACTGGACCGGGGTGCCAACGATTACGTGACCAAGCCGTTCGGCATCCAGGAGCTCATGGCGCGCCTGCGCGTGCTGCTGCGCACGGGAGCGAAAGGCGGCGAAGCCGGCGCCGCGGTGCGTTACGACGACGGCTCGCTGTCCATCGACGTCGCGCGCCGCGAAGTGTTCCTCGACGGCAGCGCCGTTGCCCTGACGCGAAAGGAGTTCGCGGTGCTGTCGCTGCTCGTGCGCCACGCCGGTCGCGTGGTCGGTCAGCAGCAGATCCTCCGCGAGGTGTGGGGCGCGACGCATGCGCAGGACACCCATTACCTCCGCATCGTGATGGGAAAGCTGCGGCAGAAGCTGGGTGACGACCCCTCGTCTCCGCGTTGGCTCAAAACGGAGCCGGGCGTGGGCTACCGCTTCCCTGCCTCCTGATTCCGCCGCAAACGTTTTCGTCCGTCACGCTCGCTTCATCGCGCTGCAAGAAGACGTGATCCCGGTCACAGCACCGCCAACGGACGGCATTTCTAAGACAAGTCCGATTCCCTTCCGCGATGTGCTTGCGCAGCCTCGCCCGCTCACTCGAACCAGGAGCGCCGCGTGCACCGTCTGCCATCCATCCTCATCGCGTCTCTCATCGCCACGTCCGAGCCGCCGGCTTCCACCGACCTGCGGTGCGCCAACGATCGCTTCGTCGCCGGCGAGCGCGTACTGCCCAGCTATCACGAGGCATGGCTGCAATGCCGCAACGAGGAACATGCGCTGACCCACCCGCATACGGGCACCTTCGAAAAGGAACGCGCCTGCTACGACGTGAACTCACCCGGCACACATGGCGAGTGGCAATACGGGCGCATCGCCATGGACGTCGTCGAACGGCATAGCGGCGATGCCTATACGTTCGAGACCCTGTGGATGTGCAAGCCGATATGATTCACGCGCCGACCGCCTGGCGCGCCAGGTAGCGTCCCGGCGAGTCGCCGAAGGCCTTGCGGAACATCGCGACGAACGCGCTCGGCGAGGCATAGCCCAGCGCATCCGCCACCACCGATACCGGCTCGCCTTCCGCCAGCCGTTCCAGCGCGCAGGTCAGTCTCGCCTGCTGCCGCCACTGGGCCACGCTGCACTGGGTTTCCTGGCGGAAAAGGCGCGTGAGCGTACGCACGGACATGCCCGCCCAGCTTGCCCACTCGTCGATTCCGCGCGTGTCGTCGGGCCGCTCGAACATCGCCATGGCGATGCGACGCAGGCGGCGATCGACCGGCATGGGCAGGTGCAGTTCTTCCACGGGCGCACGGCGCATTTCGTCCAGGAGGACCGCAAGAAGGCGATCCTTCTCCGGCTGCGGCTCACTGTCGATGGGCCAGGTCGCCGCGCGTTTCACGATGGCGCGAAACAGGTCGCTCACACCGACGACGCAGGGACGATCGGGAAGTCCCTCGGCCGCGCAGGGTGCGATGAACACGCCCCAGGCACGGGTAGGTCCCGCGATGCTCACCGTATGCATTTCGCCCGGTGGCATCCAGCCGGCGCGGTGCGGGGGCAACAGCCAGGAGCCGTGCTCGGTGCGGCTGATGACCAGCCCCTGCTCCACGTAGAAGAACTGCCCGCGGACGTGGCTGTGCCAGTCGGTTTCGGCGAGCGGAATTTCGCCCGTCGCCTCGTAGGCAACAAGGGGCGGACCGTCGGCGCTCTCCAGTACGGCGTGCAGGGCATCGTCCAGCATTTGGCCATTTCTCGACATAAGTTGGCCCGGTGACGATATCAGGCCGATAGCATCCATGGCTAACATTTGCACTCCCAAACAAATGTCCCGCCCGTGGCGTTCCCTCGCCGCGACCGGGACCTCGACGCCGGAGATTCCCCATGATCCGTCTCGTCACCAATGACTACAACGACCTCGACGGCGGCCGGCAGGCAGGCGACGCCCTCGTCACCTTCGTCGCTTGCGCGCACGCGATGCTGGACCCGGGCACGCCGGAAGAGCAGCTCCGGGTCCTCGAACCGCGCCTGCTTGCGCAATTGCCGACCCTCAAGGCGCTGGGCGTCCTCGAGCTTTTCGCTATCCGCGATCCAGCCCTCGCCGCCCTCCTGGCCGACGAGGACGCCGCTTCCTGACCTGAAACTATCTGCCCAGCGCATATTTGCCTTGACAACTATACTGAGGGCAATAGAATATGCGTCATGAACCAGAGCGTATGCCCCACTGACGGCCGAGACAGCCTTGGCGCCCTGATCGGCATGGTCCGCGGTGAGATCGTGCGGGCCATCGAGTCCGACCTCGCCGCGCAGGGTGCGGACCTCAAGTTCACCCAGTTCCACGTGCTGAAACGCCTGGCGATGATGGGTCCGATGTCCGCCTCGGAACTGGCCCGGGCCGTCGACCTGGACGGGGGCGCCATGACCCGCCAGCTCGACCAGCTCGAGACCAAGGGATACCTGCGCCGCCAGCCGCACGCACAGGACCGCCGTGCGCTGCGCATCGAACTGACCGAGGCCGGCGAAGCCCTGTGGCGGCACCTGCACGAAAGCAACGTCGCGACGCTGGAGCGCGCGCAGCGCAGCCTGTCGGCCGAAGAGCGCGAACGGCTGCACGACTACCTGGAACGCGTACTCACCGCGCTCCGCGAAAAAGACTGACCTTACCGTCGAGGCAAAAACTCATGCGTCTGCACACTCTTGTGGCGGCCGTCGGGGCCGCGCTGATCCTTTCCGGCTGTGTCACCAGCCGCGGACTGGAGCCGCAGGGCCAGCTCGCCGACCCCGCCAACCTTCATGCCGAACGCAGCCTGGCCAAGGGCCAGGTGTCGCCGGCCAACTGGCCCGCGTCCGACTGGTGGACAGGGCTGGGTGACAGCCAGCTGTCCTCCCTGATCGAGGAAGCGCTGAAGGACAACCCGGATCTCGCCGCCGCCGACGCGCGCGTGCGTCAGGCGCAGGCGCAAAGCGGCGCGGCCGACGCGGCGCGCGATCCCACCCTGGCCGTGGGCGGCGGCGTGGCCGGCGCGCACCTGCCCGGCACGTTGTTCCCCGCGCCGCTGGGCAACCATTTCAGCTGGACGAAGTACGGCTACGGCAATTTCAGCTGGGACATCGATCTCTGGGGCGGCAAGCGCGATGCGTGGGAAGCCGCCGTGGGCTCGCAGCGTGCCAGTGAAATCGATGCGCGTGCCGCGCGCATCGAGTTGTCGACCAACGTCGCGCGCGCCTACGTCCAGTTGGGCTATGCGTTCACCCAGCTGGATGTGGCGAAAGCCGAGCTGGACCGCAGCCTCGCCTCGCGCGACCTGACCCGCCAGCGCGTCGCCGCCGGCGTGGACAACCAGATACAGGTGAAGCAGTCCGATACCGAAGTGGCCACGGCGGAGCGCGAGATGGCGGTGGCGCAGCGCGCCATCGACAGCGCCCGCAGCGCGCTCAGCGTGCTGCTGGGCAAGGGTCCCGACCGCGGCCTGGACATCGCGCGGCCCGCGGTGCTGGCGCCGTCGGCCGTCGCCGTACCGGCCAACCTGCCGGCCGACCTGCTCGGCCATCGCGCCGACCTCGTCGCCGCCCGCTGGCGCGTGGAAGCGGCTTCGAAGAACATCGCCGCCGCGAAGACGGAGTTCCTGCCCAACGTGAGCCTCGGCATCCTCGCCGCGCAGGTTGCCGGCGGGTCCGAGAACCTGTTCGCCTCGCGGGCGCGCTTCTGGCAGGTGCTGCCCGCCTTCAGCCTGCCGATCTTCGATGGCGGCCGACTGCGCGCCAACCTCGCCGGCAAGGACGCCGAGTACGACCTCGCCGTGGCGCAGTACAACAAGGTCCTCGTGGGTGCGCTCAACGAAGTGGCCGACGACCTGTCCGGCCTCGACTCGCTCGCCACCCAGATCGCGGCACAGCAGCGCGCGACGGATGCCGCGCAGCAGGCATACGACCTGTCGCAGCAGCGCTACAAGGCCGGCGTGGGCAGCTACCTCGAATCGTTGGTGGTGCGCCAGCAACTGCTTCTTGCCGAACAGCGGATGGCCGAGTTGCGTGCGCAACAGGTCGACACGTCCGTCCAACTCATCCAGGCGCTCGGTGGCGGCTTCCGCCCCGAGGCGGGCGACCAGCCGGTCGCCGCCGCCACGCCGGCGAACAACTAAGAAAAACATCCCGAGGCACTAACGATGTCCCAAGAAACCACCGCCCCTGCCGGCACCGTCGTGGCGCCGCCACCGAAGAGCCGTCGCGGCTTCTTCCTCAAGCTTCTCGTCCTGATCCTTGTCCTGGCCGGCATCGGCTGGACCGTCTGGTATTTCGTGGACGGCCGCTGGTATGAGGACACCGACGACGCCTACGTCAACGGCAACGTCGTGCAGATCACGCCGCAGATCGCGGCCACCGTCCTGTCCATCACGGCCGACGACGGCGACCTCGTGCACAAGGGCGACGTGCTGGTGAAGCTGGACGACAGCGACGCCCAGATCGCCATCCTGAGCGCACGCGCCGAACTCGCGAACACCGTGCGCCGCGTGCGCGGCCTCTACAACAACGTAAGCTCCGCACAAGCGGACGTGGCCGTGCGCCAGACCGCCGTGGACCGCGCCCGGGCCGACTACAACCGTCGCCGCGACCTTGCCAAGTCCGGCGCCATCTCGGCCGAGGAATTGTCCCACGCGCTCGACACACTCACCTCGGCGGAAAGCAGCCTGGCTTCCGCGAAGCAGGCCTACAGCACGAGCAAGGTGCTGGTGGACGACACCGTGGTAGCCTCGCATCCCGACGTACGTGCCGCCGCGGCGAAGCTGCGCTCCGCGTACCTGGACAAGGCGCGCACCGAGATCCTTGCGCCGGTGGACGGTTATGTCGCCAAGCGCAGCGTGCAGCTCGGCCAGCGCGTGCAGCCCGGCGCCGCCCTGATGGCCGTGGTGCCCCTGCACGAGGTATGGATCGACGCGAACTTCAAGGAAACGCAGCTGACCCACATGCGCATCGGCCAGCCGGTGGACGTCACCGCCGACGTGTATGGCGGCAACGTTGTGTACAAGGGAAAGATCCGCAGCCTTGGCGTGGGCAGCGGCAGCGCGTTCTCCCTGCTGCCGGCGCAGAACGCCACGGGCAACTGGATCAAGATCGTGCAGCGCGTTCCGGTGCGCGTGGTCTTCACCGATCCGAAGCAGCTCGACGAGAAGCCGCTGCGCCTCGGCCTGTCCACCAAGGTGACGGTGTCGCTGCATGACCAGGGCGGTGCCCTGCTCGCACAGCAGGCGCCCAGCAAGCCGGAGTTCTCCACGGACGTATACGACAACCGCCTCGCCGGCGTCGACGATGAAATCGCGCGCGTCATCCACGACAACGCGTCGTCGGGTGCGGGCGAGCAGGAAAAGGCGCCGAAGTAAGCGCATGCGACGGGCGCGGTCCATGCCGCGTCCGTCGTTCGCTCCCGCCCCGTCCTCCAACGATCAGGTTTTTCCATGAGCACCGAATTTCGACCGCCGAACCTGGCGCTGTCCACGGTCGGCCTCTCGCTCGCGACCTTCATGCAGGTGCTGGACACCACGATCGCGAACGTCTCGCTGCCCACCATCGCGGGCAACCTTGGCGTCAGTTCCAACCAGAGCACCTGGGTCATCACGTCGTTCGCGGTGAGCAACGCCATCGCGCTGCCGCTCACCGGCTTCCTCACCCGCCGTTTCGGCGAGACGAAGCTGTTCGTGTGGGCAACCCTGTTGTTCTCGCTCGCCTCCTTCCTCTGCGGCATCGCGCAGAGCATGAGCATGCTCATCCTGTTCCGCGCCATCCAGGGCGCGGTGGCGGGTCCGATGTACCCGATCACGCAGAGCCTGCTGATCTCCATCTATCCACCCGCGAAACGCGGCATGGCGCTGGCGTTGCTGGCGATGGTCACCGTGGTGGCCCCGATCGCCGGACCGATCCTGGGTGGCTGGATCACCGACAACTACGCCTGGCCGTGGATCTTCTTCATCAATGTGCCGATCGGCATCTTCGCCAGCTTCGTCGTGGCGAACCAGATGAAGGGAAGACCGGAAACGACCGAGCGGCCGAAGGTCGACTACGTGGGCCTCATCACGCTGATCATCGGTGTGGGCGCGTTGCAGGTGGTGCTCGACAAGGGCAATGACGAGGACTGGTTCAATTCCACCTTCATCGTCGTCACCGCGATCATCGCGGCAGTGGGCCTCGCTGTGTTCCTGATCTGGGAGCTCACCGACAAGGATCCGATCGTCAACCTGAAGCTGTTCCGGCATCGGAACTTCGCCATGGGCACGCTATGCCTGGTGCTGGCCTACGCGGCGTTCTTCGCCATCGGCCTGCTCGTGCCGCAGTGGCTGCAACGGAACGTCGGCTACACCTCCACATGGGCCGGTTTCGCCGCGGCGCCGCTGGGTATCCTGCCGGTGATCCTCACGCCGTTCGTGGGCCGCTACGCGCACAAGTTCGACTTGCGGCTGCTGGCCTCGGGCGCGTTCATCGTCATGGGCGCCACCTGCTTCATGCGCTCGGATTTCTTCCTCGACATCGACTTCTACAGCGTGGCGATGGTGCAGCTGATCCAGGGCCTGGGCGTGGCGTTGTTCTTCATGCCGGTGCTGACGATCCTGCTGTCCGACCTGCAACCGCGCGAGATCGCGGCTGGTTCCGGCCTGGCCACCTTCCTGCGCACCCTGGGCGGCAGCTTCGCGGCCTCGATCACCACGTTCATGTGGGACCACCGCGCGATCGTGCATCACGAACGGCTGGCGGAGAACATCACGCCGTTCAACCCGACCGCACAGCAGGCACTCACCCAGATCGGCCAGGGCGACTCGCAGTACGCGGCAGCGGCGGTGAACCAGATGATCACGCAGCAGGGCTACCAGATCTCCTTCAACGAGGTCTTCCACGTGCTGGGCTACGTATTCATGGCACTGATCTTCGTGGTGTGGCTGGCGAAACCGCCATTCGCCGCGAAGGCAGGGCCGGCGGCGTCCGGTCACTGAAAAAAAAAGCCGGCGTTGCCGGCTTTTTTTGTTCTTCGCGGAATTCCGGGGAGTGCGCGCTGTCGTCGTTGCGGAATGTTTCGTGGTATTTCCGCTTCGTAGGGTAGGCTCGCCTGTCAGCCTCGCGCGCGGCGCCTGTTGCGTGGCTTGGAAGCCGGCAGCCGTCCCCCTCGCCGCGAAGACTTGCGTCGTTCCTTGCGGAAGGAGGAGCCGCTACGCGGCTCAGTGTCTTATGGCTGGCGCCGCGGCGGACCCGGGCGTCCGGGCGGGGGTCTTCGACTCGGCATCCATGCCTCGGCGAAGACGGCCGGCCATCCAGGCCGGCCCCCTGCGGGCCTTGTCCGCCCGGTCGCCCTCGACTCCAGACATCGCGGCGAGGGGGACAGCTGCCGGCATCGGACGGTGAGGTTTCGTGTTGTCAGCTGCATGGCGTGTTGTCATATCACCTTTTGTGACTGACCGCGTTTCAGTTACTGAGTGCGTCATGTCTCGATTGCCGCTCAGAAAGGCGACAGTCCACAACTGAGCACCAATGGGAATGACATGACACCGCTGGGTACCTTGGGTTTCGATCTCGCTAGGCAGACAGCTGCCCTCGTCACGTTTCATACGCCTTGAGTTCGAACGGTATCGGCCTTAGCGGGCACGAGGTAAGCGCGTGGGCGCTCTGTAGCCGCTATGGCGGCGAGGCAATCTGCCGAGACCCTCGAAACTCGAAACGCGCATGCGTCGGTGGACGACCAATGGCGACGATTGGTCGTTCCGTTCCGGTTGATCTCAGGACACTTGAGTGATTTCAACTGAAACTCGATCTACATCGTAGATATCCACGTTCCCGCCTGTCGCAAGCCCCGGCTCAAAGAGAGCTAGATTCATACCGCTGCTTACCGAGCTGCGATAGATCACGCCGTCGTATCGGCTCTTCTTAATGAACTCGCAAAGGTACTGACTTGGGATGTAGTCGATAGCTGCAGCCCGGGGTAGCACCGGACGCGTCAATTCTTCACCAAGCCGTTCAAGGAAGGGAATATCAGCCAGGAGTTGCCCAACAGCACCCGCGTCTTCAAGAGCGAATGGTGAAACAAACTCCCGCGGATTCCGCAGGTCTATTGCTTTGATAGGGCCGTCAAGCCGGAATTCCGCCACGCAGGCGCGTTCGCCCGTATGAGGGCGAATCTCGGCTACAGCAGTTCGTGGCAATGAACCGAGATAGAGATAGGGAATTCCAGCGGGGTTCGCTCGTCCGTATGACGCTTGGGTCGCAGGGGGCGCGCCCATATTCTCAATGTTGAATGGTAAGCCATCGGATGTGATCCTCGCGCGATACCAGACAGGAGGAAGCTCGCCACTCACGAGGTGTGACAGAAGTTGTTCCAACCGATCCGTGTCAATTCCCTTCTCAAGAAAATAGCGATTGGTATGCAAGAGCTCTTCGCGAAGCGTTTCCCATCGTGCGAGCGCCTGACTTTCATAGGCAGGAGACCTTGAGAACTTCTTCCTTACTATCTCACCATCGTTCAGGATCTCAGTAAGCAATTCTTTAGAGTGTGCGCTATCAAATTGCGGGAAGATTCCCCAGTCATCCTTCAGCCAGTCCACCAGCAGTCGGCCATGCGGGTCAGTCTCATAGACTCCTAGGAGAACTTGAAACTCGTTTATTAATTGGCCGGGCTCGATTAGGTCTACGTCTACCGCGTTGCAATATGAGCAGACACCTCTATTCTGGCTTCGCGACGGAATAATCCACAGGCGCAGGAGCCGATCACCGAAACACTCCGCACAGCACATCGCTCGCATAGTTCCATCTCACGAGAGGTAGTTAGACAGGGTCTCGATGTGGTGGTTCATCGATAGCTTCTTGACGTATCCAAGTCCAGGAAAGTGTCCTCGAGCATGAAGTACCCGAAATTCCTCTATCGCCGGGCCCTCGTAAAGGTGAGAGTCTCCGCTATCGAGCTTCTCGATCAACTTCGTCAAGGCCTGTTTGAATTTCCCGGGAGCATCCGTGGGCGTGTCTTTATCGGTGGAGACAAAATGATATACGTTCATTGTCTCATCCTGAGTAGGATCAATAAACGTTAGATGGATGGCGACAGCGTATGCAGGGCCACCGCCTTCTACGAAGTCATCTCCGACGATCAGAAAATCGCCGAATCCAGTGGCTGCCTCTTCAGGGTACGTCCGATGAAGGTCAGAGAAGTGCTCTACTGGCTCATAGAGAGCGTTTTTCCTTCGGGTGAAACCGTCACGAATAAGTATCCGCTCCGGGGCCTCGGCGAAATGCCGCCGATACAACTTCCCGCAGGCATTCTCGATAAAAACATGTTTTGCAGGTTCGTTACGCGATCTAAGAGATTCTGCAAGTCCCTTGCCGTCAGAGAACCCAGCGTGAATTAATGCCGGATTGTGATCGACGTGCTGGTCATAGAGCGCTACTGCGTCATCGACTGTCATCGAACTCTTCAGCAAAATCCCTGCAGCAATGGGTTTGCGCTGTAGGAACTCTTTCTGAAGAAGCGCTGTGATCTCCGCTCCGCTATTGGAATGGTCGCCGTAATCCGGATTGACGACGACAATAGCGTTACCGTCGGCTTCACAAATCGCTTCCAGTGCTTTTGACAGGCCGCTTAGCGCCTCACGCACGGGTTCAATGATCGGCACAAAACCCGATGATGCTAGGACTTCCGCAGTTTCCCGAATGGTGATCAACTCGTACTGCTTCCCTCTAAAGTACGGATGGTACATATCGTCCTATGCCCAAGTCGTGGCGATACTGAGTGGTGTTTGGAGGGCAGCAACAAGCCGGCCGCGGTCCGCTGATCGGAACGGAATTGAAAGTGCTGCCGTGTGGAGTGCTGGAGGCAGGCTTGCGACAAACCTATCCAGGGCGGATAGGCTTCTCGTCCTCTTCAGGACGCAGACCATTTCCGAATGAACATCTATAGGACTGATTTGCTTAAATTTCGCGCGAAGAACTGAACGGATAACTGTATTCGGCACCTCGGGAACATCAATGCTTAAGTTGCGCAAAATCTCCTTGGCTTCGTCTACCCGGATGGACTCAAGCATCGTTGCCGAACAAAGCCGCTCCGAGTTGTCTTGCGCTTGGCGAAGTATTGAAATTCGA
The DNA here is from genome assembly GCF_056755355.1 of Luteibacter sp. HAY1-4A. Classification (NCBI taxonomy): domain Bacteria; kingdom Pseudomonadati; phylum Pseudomonadota; class Gammaproteobacteria; order Lysobacterales; family Rhodanobacteraceae; genus Luteibacter; species Luteibacter sp. HAY1-4A. The sequence goes on along the minus strand of NZ_JBNDHZ010000016.1, from coordinate 1,210 downwards.
TTCCAACGAGTGAGACACATGATGCCGACATCTTGCGGCACAATGCTCTCAATGCTCGATACATGAGTTGCGCAAGCGATTACGTAGGTTCGGGCGAAAACTTTCTGATAGTCCGCGACTTGAATAGCAAGGCGTGAAAGTGAATCGCGCTCTGATTTGATTTCGTATGCAGTCGAGGTCCCGTTCAATATAGCTAAGTCGATCTTGCTAGACCCTGCACGAAATTCGTTGAGAGCGCTCGCGGAAGAAAGCGTGTGTCGTCCGAGAAGAATATTCCGGACCAGCGCAGACCGGTATACATACTCATTTCGAAGGCCCGCTCGCCTCAGCTTAGCGAACGCCAGTTCAAAAATTGCCGCAACGGTGTTCAGGTGACACTCGCCGCTCCGAGCCAGTCCGGAGGTTTCGAGCAAACTTGCGAAGCTCGGTGAACGACCTCGAGTCGCCAGCTCCTTGAGAACTGAAGATGAGAAGAGGCGGGAGAGCGCCGAAAGCTGAGTTGTGCTCATTCCCATGACATTTTTCCGAAAATCGAGCTGTGCAGCGACAGGAGCGGCGTGTGGCCAACTGCCCTCACGCCGCCCGAGGATTCACGGCTATTTCCGACGCGTCACCTTGTTGGAGACCGATGTTAACGGCATCGTTGACAAATGTCTGTCAGGGAACAGGTTCTCTCTAAAGGGTCGGACGCAGCGCTCGGCAAATCCCGAGCCACTTTTCCTTGGAAATGCCCGCTCTTCAGATATCGAAGCCGATACCCACCAGGGCCATGGTCTCGCCGCGGTTCGGCTCCTTGAAGCTGCCGTTCGAGATGTGGCGGACCTGGAAGCTCACGTTCTTGTACTGCCAGCCGAGGGTGCTGACGAATTCGTAGCCGCTCGACAGTGCCTGGGTGCGTCCGCCGGCGACGCCCGCCACCTGGAAGCTGAAGAAGAACGGCTGGTACCAGTCGCCTTCGCTGCCGTAGTGGAGCCGGGCGCCCGCGGCACCTATCCAGAGGTTGTCCGTCACGTCCGGATGGGAGTTGCTGTAGCGGGCGATGTCGCGTCCCTTGATGTAGCCGATGGAAACGTCCGGCGACCAGGTGAAGCGGCTTTGCCCCAGGGGCTGCGGGGCGAACACCGCCTCCGCGAAAAAGGCATTGGTGCCGTAGCTGTTCATGTAGCTCCGGCCGCCCTGCACTTCGATGTGCGTCTGGGCGGCGGCGGGG
>NZ_JBNDHZ010000015.1:0-81463 GCF_056755355.1 Luteibacter sp. HAY1-4A | reverse complement strand
TTGTTCGGCACGTCGTTGCCTTGGGCATCGCGCACGGCGCTGATCACCGGGACTGTCGCGGTAGCGACGGTGACGGTGCGCACGTTGGACTCCGGCTGGCTGCCGTACTGGCCGACGGCCTTGAAGCTGTGATTGCCCACGGCCAGGCTGCTCACCGACAACGTCCACTGGCCGCTGCTGTTGACCGTAGCGGTGCCTTTGGAGGTGCTGCCGTCGAAGAGCTCGACGGTCTGGCTGGCGAGGGCGGTGCCCAAGAGAGTGAGGGTGGTGTCGAAGGTGGTGCCGTTGTTCGGCACGTCGTTGCCTTGGGCATCGCGCACCGCGCTGATCACCGGGGCAGCGATCTGGCCACGTATTTCCAGGCGACGTCGGGCCGAGGTATAGGCATCCCCTTGGCGCTCCAGGGTGTAACCGATGGCGCAGGTGCCCTGGGCCAGTGGCGGGAACAGCGCGTTGGGCAGGGGAAAGGACAAGACCTGACCGTCGGCGGTGGCTACCTTCGGCTCAGTGGTGTGCTCCACGGGTGAGCCTTCGGCGGTGGTCCCGTCGAGGCGGACGGTGACGATGTCGTCTTGCTGCAGGCCGACCACTTTGGCGGTGATGTCACCGGTGCCCAACTCAGCGAGGTCGATGACCTTGCCGGCGTCGTCGACGGTGGGGGTGACCCAGGGGGGATCCAACACGTCAGGGTCTTCGACCTCCACCAGCGTCGGTGGCGACCACAGCGACCAGTTCCTGACGAGGTCATAGACCTGGTAGTCGACGTTGACGCCGACACCGAAGCCACCCGCGTCGATGACGGCGCGGTCGACGGGAAAGGTGTAAGGCCGCGATTCCTCCCCCGCCGGCACCGTATGTTTCAGTTCGTTGCCGTCCTTGCCCCAGCGCAGGGTGAGCCGGTCGCCTGCGGCTTTGTTCTGCCAGGGTGCGATGGTGACCGTGGCCGAGGCGGTGTCCGGCGCGATGACCAGCGGCTCCACCACAGGCGCGGCGAGGTTCTCGTTCTGATAGGGCGTGTCTGCCACCGGATCCATGCCCCCGGGCACGGCAAGCTTGAGGCGGATGGACAAGGGGTCAGAGGTGACGGGAAAGCCGAGAGCATTGGTAACCCTGGCAAACACGTCGTACAGGCCATCGGCGAGGGGGGCGAAGTTGATGGCCGGAACGAAAACCTCGACGACCTTGTCCTTGTCGGCGGCCGAGGCGTCGGTCTGGCCGAAGATGTCGTCGTTGACCAGGACAGCAAGGGTATCGCCGTCTACGAAGCCGTCCCAGGGTCCGACCTGCACCAGCACGTTGCCATCTGGATTGCGAAAGATGTCGCCATAGCCGAGGCCACCGTCGGTGGTATCGGGAATGCGAGGCGTGGGCAAGTCAGCCGCGGTGGCTCGGAAGAGTGGGGTGGTATTCATGGGTGCCTTCCTTGTGCGGCTTCGTTGGAACTGTTTTACCTTTGAACTTGCACGAACCCAGCCGGATCACGTCATTTCAACCGTTAGACTCTGTTCGGCGGTGTCCTTCACGGCAACCACTGTGCACTCGTGAAGGACGCCGCCTTTTTTACTGATATCTAAAGCGTTGGATGCTTTAGAGTTGCGTCACCGTGAAAGTTCGAGCGTCGGATTCAGCCTGACTGCCGTAACGCTCGCGGGCCGTGACGCTGTGCGGGCCCACGGCCACGCCGACCATCTCCGCAACCCAATAAAAACTGTTTCGGTCAACGGTGGCAGTGCCCTTGGACGTTGTGCCATCGAAGATTTCGACAATCTGGGCCCCCGGGCCATAGCCGGTGATGCGGATGGTGGTTTCGGCGGTTGTGCCTCCTTCTGGCAATGCTACGCCTCCTCCTAAAGTTCCTGCATACACGTTCAGGATCCGCAGGGTAGGAAAGTCAGCGACATACACGCCGAGCTCAGCCGATTCCGGGTTGACGTCATAGTTTCCCCGGGCCTTGAAGCTGTGGGGGCCCACGGCCAGGTCGTCCACCAGCAGAGTCCATTGGCCGTTGGCGTCCACGGTGGCGGTGCCTTTGGACGTAGCGTCATCGAAGAGCTCGACGGCCTCATTTGCGAGGGCGGTGCCCGAGAGGGTGACGGCGGTATCCAGCGTCGTGCCATTTACCAGTTCACCCAGGGAGTCACGCACGGACTTGATCACCGGATCGGTAGTGCCGACGACAATCACCTCGTATACGGCCGATTCCGGGTGGATGCTTTGGTAGTCGCGGAGTTTGAAGCTGTGGGACTCCATGGCCAGGTCATGCAACTGAAAAGTCCATTCGCCGCCGGCGTCGGCGGTGACGTTGCGAATGACCACGGCGCCATCCAGGAATTCAACTCGCCGGTTTGGCGCGGCGGTGCCCCAGAGGGTGAGGGTGGTGTCGGTCGTGACGCCCCCGTGGCTCACTTCGCCGGTCGTGTCCTGGACGGTGACAATGGCGAGCGTCTCGAGTGCCTGCGTGTTCCGCTCGGCTCGCTCGAGTGGACGAGGGTATGTGGTAAAACGGTGATAGAGTACCCAGCCTATAGGCGTGTCACGGTCGTTAGGGTCATCTGTATCGGCAGCGGTTCCCATCTCGCCGGTCTTTGGCACGATCGTAGACAACAAACCGTCTCCTGCCGGCGTGGTGCTCCAGGCAGGGACATTACCTGCATTACCTGGGGTCGGTGGATCGCCGTTGTAAGCGCTCCGAAATACTTCCCAATCTTCCAGGGACGGGACGCGTCCTGCAAGGTCGTTTGCTATTTTCAGGGCTCGTTGATAACTATAACGAAAGGCATCGGGATCCAATTCAAAGACGTTAGATACTTGGACGACATAGCTGGCGCTGTGTCCGACGGCATCCGTCACGGTAATGGTTGCCTGTCCATTCCTGAAGGACATGATGTAGCCGGTGTCGCGATCGATCTGTACGACGTCGGATGATGCGGCATAGGTATACGGCGGAGTGCCGTCGCTGGCAGCTCGCGTCGCCGTTGTGCCAGGAGGCGGTGCCGTGGGCGTGGCTAGTTGCAATCGAACCAACTTCCCGTCCAATCTGAGTATTGACGTGTCGATCTTCACGGGTTGCTTCACGGTGTTCATGGATGATCTCCTTATCGTGGTTTTACGTTCGAACTGCTTCCACATTTGAGCGTGCATGAATCCAGCCAGACTACGTTCCTGGTCGCGGCTCCACATCAAGGCCCAGGGTGTCGCATCCCAGAGCACCGTCAAAAGCATGTGGACGAGGGGCTGGATGGTGGACTGGTTGGATTGCCGATTGAATTATTGATTGCGGGCGCCTCCCTTGCGTATCGATGCGCTTCCGTTCGCTAACGTACTGCGACATACACCCAGGCCTGCTTAGCTATACCCGTACCTGCCTTGTTCTTCACCGTGTAGTCGAAGTGCGCCCGGCCGAAGTTGATCGGCAGGATTTTCTCGGTGGGAATGAGAATGTCGACGTAAACGGCGTCCACCGGCGGCGTAACCGTGTCGTCGCGTTTGGGAACGAGATCGTCCGGGACAACAAGATGGACCACGTCATGCTCGGATTCCGGAACGGGATCGCTTTCCGGAGGGCGCTCGGTGCCATCGAAACCAAGGAACTTCGCGCTTATCTCGTCGCCGACGGCCATGTTCACATACTGATAAATACGCACCGGCGTGCCGCCACCGCTGTTCGCCTCGTTGATATCGATAGTCGGCGGACTGTCCAATCCTTCCACCCACTTTGCTGCAGCAAGCAGGTCGCCTCCGCCTGGAACGTCCTTCGCGTCCATCACCTCGACAGTTTGTGTCGGTGACAGGGCGACATTGGGGAAGGGCACGTTCGCCAATGCCCGCGCAACGGTGTAGTGCACGTTCCACGTGCCGGGGCCGTGGGCCCGGAGAACGGCCGACGGGACCGTCCGTTTGACGTCCATGCCGATAGTTTCGACAACCGCTTCTTCATCTACGGCATCGCCGTCCCAATACAACTGGATGCGATCTCCGATGCGGAAGGCAGACACCGGTGGCTCTGTGGTCGTCATGCCCTTAATCGTCGCTATCGCATCGTTTTCCAGGTCGTCTCCCGGAATGACATTGACGGGGCCGCCACCTTGCACCGAAGGAGGAAACAGGTTTTCGTGTTCCGGCGTTTCCGGTTGCGGATCCTTGCCACCGGCACCGAAGAGATTTACTGACACTTCGGTGGGGGAGGCGGGTTCGCCGATAGGGTTGCCTGCCCTTTCGACACGGTAAGTGACCTCAGCGGCAACATCCATGTCCGCGTCGTGTGCAACGGCGAACCAGCCGTCGTATACCGTGCCGTAGGGCGCGGTGACGGTCATCAGGGGATCCTTGCCCACGTGCGAAGCATCGACGGGTACCGGTTGCGATTCATGACCGTTCCATCGCCAGACGATGGTGTCGCCGGCCACGATGTCCTGGTGGCCTGGGATATGGACGGTGACGCCGGTCACCGCACCGAAGACGTCCCGCGCGTCGCCGATGGTCAACAGACCGTCGGCGGCGCCGGGGACTCTTGGCGGAAGGAGGTTTTCGATGCCCTTGAGTGCGATGCGCAAACGTACTTCTTCGGACTGCCGTGAACGGTTGCCGGCGCGATCGACAACGTCGAAGGCAAAGGCGAACTTCCCGTCCGCGGCGGAACTGGCTCCCAACTCCTCCAGCAGGAAACGAGGGAAGCGAAGTTCCTTGTCGTAGCCCGCTTCGCCGTAGGCCACGTCTGCAACCACCGCAACGGACGCATCGTCGATCCTGGCCTGGATATGATCGCCAGCCTGCATATCGAAGTACGACACCACCGTCGCGGGCAGGTATTGGTTGCCCTCGCTATCCGTTGAGAGCCGGTCCGGTGTGACGCCGCCTGTATCGATCAGGGGGTCGAATAAAAGGTGAGCGATAGTTTCTCCGCCCGGTGCCGTGTAGTCGACGATGAACTGCTGATCGTCGGGCCCCGTGACGGTGTTGCCCGCGCCGGAGCGAAAAGTCACCCGATAGTTGATCCGGTAGATGCGCTCGTCCGTGCGGTCCGCCGGGCTCACCGGTAACGGAATGCAGGTGTCCCCGAGGAAGGGATCGACGAGGATGTCCCCACCTATGGGCCGTCCGTCATCGAGGAGTTGAACTGTATCCTTCGGCTTCATGATCAGTGGCTTATGCGCAAGCAAGAGCACGAGGGTATCGTTCCGCACGGAAGCAAGGAGGAGGTTGTCTGCCGGCATCCCCGCGGGGAGTGGGGCCAAGGCGGCCTGCGGTATCTGGAGCCGCTCCGTCACTTCGGTCGGCCTGGCGGACGCGGAGGAATCATCGCGAGAGGTTGTCATATGGCCGTCCTTGGCTGAAACCCTTGCGACTGTCCCGGCGGTGCAGCCGCCGGGACAGTCCATAACCGGCTTCAGGGATTGACACCAGGAAGGGTGCGTCCGTCGAGATCGAGCACCTGATCGTTGGACGTGATCGGGCCTGCGGCATTCTCCACCGTATAAGTGACGTGCGCATGGATCGCGCTCATGTGCGTCGGATCGGGGTCGAAGCCCAACAGCTTGTAGCCATTGATCGGAACGACTGTGTCCCCGGTAGTGCTTCCGATGGTAACCGGGATGTTCAGCATGTCGCGATCGGGCAACGGGTCTTCCGAAGCTCCTTCCTCGTGGACTTCGTATCCGAACAGCCCGTAGGCCTTCACGTTGATGACGACGGCGTCAGTGGTGTTCTGATTGTCGTAGTGCGGAATGACGAAATTGACGGTGTCCGTGGGGTTCGGAGCTTGCCGGATAGAAAGTATGAGCCGATCAGGTTCCGTCGGGTCAACGCCAAGTGCCGAGGGCACCTCTATGGGGGCAAGCGTGCCACCACCAGGAAGGCCATCCCGACCCACGACGGTCACTGTCTGCGAGGGAGATGATGATACATTCGGCCCATTCTCCTGGAGTGGTCTCGTCACGGTATAGCGAAGTGTTTTGCTGCCGGAGCCCTCGGCCTGGATGGTTTCCTTGGGCAGCGTCAGCTCGATGGGCTCGGCGGCCTCGACGTCGGCCGGACTAATGGGACGAGGATCGATCGTGCCACTCGCGTCGTATTGCACGTCTATGATGTCATCCAAGAGCAGCGTGCCGCTTGCGTCGACCATCTCCCAGGGAATGGTGACGGTGGCGTCCAGTTCGAAGCCGGCGAGCGAGATCGTATTCGGTTCATCGGTCGCCTCGCCGCTCTGCAACGTCGGTAGTCCGAGGTTTTCGTTCTCGGGCGTTTCAGGATCGGGGTCCACGCCGCCCGCCTGGTACAGGTTCACTTCCACATCGGCGCCCGTTTCCGTGCGGCCGGCCAGCATGTCCTTGCAGCGCTTGACACAATAGTGGACCGTGACCGGTACTGGCGTATCGTCTTGGGTGCCGCCTTCGACCCATGCGTCGAGGATGGGAGCATACGGCACACTGACGGGCGTGGGCTGGCCCACAATGGCCGCCGTGGGCCCGACCTTCATGTCGTCGCCCCACAGCACGTATATTTCGTCGCCGTCCAGGATGCCGGAATTCGCCGGAATAATGACCTTCAGGCCACCGGCTGCGCGGGCGTCTGCCTCGTCGATGACCTTGGGCTCGACGTCGTCGTCATAACTCGGCACCAACGGCGGGGCCAGATCGCGTATGGCTTCCTTGACAAGCACCTTGAGAAGCTTGGGGCGTGACTCTTGCGACCGGTTACCGGCTCGATCCACTATTTCGTATGAAAACTCTTTGTCACCGTCGCCCTGCGATTCGATGAAGGCCTGCGTGAAGTGAATATTCAGGTCATTACCATCGTTAGTACTGTGCAGGTCCTCTTCTTTCCCGTCGATGTAGCCGATGATTTGATCACCCGGCGCCAGGCCCGTGTAGCCGTCCACAGTCGCGAGCAAGTACGGTTCGTTGTTGCCGTCATCGATGATTGAGTCGACGGTGACAAATCCATCCGGAGCGTCCGGAAACTCCAGGTCCGCGAGAGTGGGGTCGCCCGGCCGCGTCAGGTCTATAACGTACTGCTGATCCGGTCCCGGGTGGTCATCTTGGTTTCCGCTGGTCAGTTTAATGATGTACCGGATGCGGTGCTGGCCCTCGCCGCCACGGTCTTCGATCAAAAGGGGAAAGTCTACGTAACCATTATCGAGATCTACAGCCTCGAATCTCTTGAATGTAGACAACCGCACTTCGTCGATTTCGAGCCAGGCGGAGTCGCGGATCTTGACCTCGAGTTCCGTTGGCAGGGGAAGGGGAATCCTGACCTGTATTTCCCTACCATTGGCCGCCGCGAGGAGCAAGTTGTCGGGCGGCGAGGGGGGCGGAGGCAATGGAGCGAGATCCGCAGCTGCGAATGTGAGTTCGGCAGTCAGGTCAACAGGCTCTTCGGCCGCGCTGCGCAAGGTGGCCCGTGGCTTCCAGCGGCGCGGTGCCCGGGGGTCGAATATGGGAGCGAACAGCTTCTGGCGCACCGTTTTGCCGACTTTACTCATGACATCATCCTCATCCTTGATGGGTTGCCGACCAGTCCATGGCACATGCGCTCTTGCGTGAGAATTCAACGGCAAGGTCCGGCCAGCGAGAAGCCTAACCGTGATGAGAGCCGCCAGCCATATGCCAAAGAGCGTAGGGCCGACGCGCCGGGATGGCGCCAATTCGGCAGGAATTGGGGAAAGGGTATGACGAATCCTGGGTATCTCCATTGAGATGCCATCGAGCCGGTGTAAAACGGGGAAGGTAGATTAGGAGTGCTCCTATAGAGCGGATTTCTCACGCTGTGCTGAACTATGAATCTGCCGCGACCTACTTCGCAGTTTGAAACATATCGTTCCGATCGAGGATCTTTGCCCATGACTCCGCAACGAAACGCAGGCTATTGGTTCGTGTTCGCTTCCGCCTTGTGGTTTCCCTTTGACGGTGCGCACGCACGGATTCTCAACCCCGGGGAGTCCGCCACCGTGAGGCCGAGGGATGAGGCGGAAACCTGGACCGTACCCGGATCGGCAGCACTCACATTGCTCGCGGGCTCTTCGGCGTTGGGTGTTCGCGTCACCGGCGGCCGGATAAGCACCGCCAATGGCGCCAGCATCGTGGGGTCATTCGAGGGACTCTTCCTGAGTAGCGGCGCCCAGGCGACCCTCGTCAACACGGATGTGGACGGCTCCGCGGGTATCGGATTGGTTATTTCCAGGACGGGCTCGAACACCGCTATCTCGACGGCCACGGTAAAGGGAGGATCGCTGCGTGGTGACATTTTTGGGGCCAGCGTGGCGGCGGACGGCGTCCTGACGCTGGACGGCGTTAGTGTCAGTGGAACGGGAGACGGGTATGGAGTGGGGGCGCAGGTCTCGGCCGGCACGGTGAATGCGAACGATCAGTCGGAACTCCTGGGTGACCTCAATGGCGTTCTCATGATGACGGACGACCGCGGCGGCCCTGTCGGCGGCGCATTCTTGAATGTCGATGATTCCCGAGTCGAGGGCACCACGGGAAGCGGCATCTATGTCGACGTGATCGGCGCGGGCAAGACCACGGATGCCGTCATTCGCCTGTCCAACAACAGCTTGGTGCGGGGTGGCAACGGTATCGCCCTGGAAGGCGTGGCAGGCACAACCGTCGACATGTCGGTCGACCACAGCACGGTCGATGGCGACATTGTCATGGCGGACGGTGGGCGCGCCGTCGTCAATCTCTCGAATGGCGCGGTGATGAACGGGGCCGTGTCGGGCTCCGTCGCGCTTGGACTGGACACGGGCTCGGTATGGAATGTACGGAGTGATTCGGCCGTCGATTCGCTTGCCATGTCGGGCGGCACCCTGGCATTTTCCCCGGCGGCGGCTTCCCCCCTTTCGCTCGTCGTGCGAGGCGACCTTTCCGGAGAGGGTGGCGTCGTCACTCTCAGGACCACGATGAATGAAGGTGGTCCTCTCGCGAACCAGGTGACGGACCGCCTGCTGATCGAAGGAAATGTCACGACGAGCGGGCCCACCGTCATCGAAGTGGTACCGAACGGTTCGGGTGCGCTGACCGATACCAACCAGAACGGCATCATCGACGCGAACGAAGGCATTTCCCTGATCCAGGTGGCGGGTGAGTCACGCCGCGATGCGTTCGCCCTAAGCCGTGGATACGTGGCGGCCGGTCCCTGGCAGTACACGCTGCATGCGTTTGCTCCGGGAGAGGCCGATCCTTCGCAGAATGCCTTGCCATCGGGAGGCCTCAATTGGGACTACCGCCTGGGCAACAAGTTCGTTTGCGACGGCGACTGCAAGCCGCCGCCGGAAGATTGCAATACCGACGGCGAATGCGAAGAGGGTGGCGAGGGCCCAGGACCCGGACCCGGACCAGGTCCGGACGAGCCGGATCCGGACCCGGAAGTCGGCCGCGAGGCTGTCGTTCCGCAGCTGCCGTCGTACCTCTCCGCGCCCGCGGCCCTGCTCACCTATGGCGACATGATGAATGACGGTCTGCGCCAGCGCCTTGGCGACATCCGGCAGGGTACGTCGACCGATTCAGTGGGCGGCGAAATGTTCGCGCGCTACCTCGGCGGCCAGCTACGATACCAGTCGAACCTGTCGTTCCAGAAGTACGGGTATTCCTTCGACCAGCAGGTCAACGCGTTGCAACTGGGTGGCAGCCTCATCACCCTCGATGGCGACAACGGCACGCTGCGAGCGGGCTGGGCGGTGCACCACGGCACGACCCGTGTCACGCCGAAAGCAGTCGACGGCAACAGTTCGGCGAAGTATCGCGCGAACGGCGTCGCCGGATGGATCACATGGCAGCACGGCAGCGGCTTCTGGATGGACGGCGTGCTCAGCGCGACGCGTTACCACGGCGACGTGGGAACCGACCTGCGTGGCGCGGACGTCGGCCGCATTCGCGCCGATGGCTGGTCCATGTCGGTGGAGGCGGGCATGCCCTTTGCCCTGGGCAATGAATGGACGGTGGAACCGCGATTCCAGCTGAAGCACCAGTCGCTCAACTTCCGCAATTTCGTTGATGGTGACGACCTGGAAGTGAAGCTCGGCACGGCGAAGCAGACCACTGCCCGCGTGGGTGGCCGCCTCTCGCGCACGGCGAATCCGGTCTTCATGCCGTACGTGGGGCTTGATCTCACGCATACGAGCAATGGCGATCCGCGCGTTGACGTATCGAGCGAAGCATGGGACATCGCCGACCGCTTCGGATCGGGACGCGTCGGTAATGCCTATAGCGTCGCCGCGGGTGCGGTGAGCCAGTTGGGCCAGCACGTGCAGCTTTACGGCGAAGGCGCTTATCAGCATTTCGTCGGCAGCTACGGCATGCGCGGCTGGGCCGGTAACGTCGGTATCCGCGTCACCTTTTGAGTTTGCCCAAACCGGGGTGCAAGGACTGCGCCCCGGGGGCAATGGATGGCATTCAGCCACATCAGACGACACCTCGGCCGCGGGCGAGTGCGCTCCCTGCGCCTCCCTCCTGGCACGTCCCTGTGCAGTGTGCTCCTGCTTCATCCGTGGCGTCCCGACTGATGCCCGCCGCGGCTCGGGGTATCGAGAAGCTAGGCTATCCCCATGTAATGCAAAGGAAAATAGCCTATTGTCGTAGGTGTGAGTGTCCGATTGCGGACACTTCGGCACCACCGGCATGCGCGTTTTCGTCCGTCTTCGGACAAGAGCCCGGAGCGGCGCGGCTATTTGTGAGTTACATTCCCGACACAGTGTCCGGAATCGGACAGCAGCAATTTTTCCGACGTGAACGAATGCCAAACGCGGCGCTGTTCATTGGATTGCAATCAACCAGAGTGCCGCGCCCTGCACCGGTGCCGCGGTCCAATGCACGCGATACGTACCCGCGCGTTCCACCTGCCGCCAGGCGACCGCGCCCTGCACGCCGCTTTCGTCCGGTAACTCGGTAAACGCGTCGATCAAGGCGAACCCGTCGCCGGGAGTGACGGTCATGCGCTTCACGCCACCGTCGCCCCACCAGAAGGCGAGCAGGGTCGCGGGGCCATCCACATGCACCTCGTCGCTGGCTACGACCAGCGACGGCTCGGCATACGACTGCGCCATGGCCTGCACGCGCGTCGCGTTGCGCACTTCCACGAAGGGAAGCGATAGCTCGCCCGCCGGCTCGCCGCGCTTGTCGATCGACACCGTATGCGCCGACCCACCCTTGCCACCCACCGCCACGTAGCCCTGTACGGCGAAGCGGTCGCCGTAGTTCGCGTAGTTCATGGCATGGCCCAGCGAACGCCAGCGGTTGCGATAGCTGTCGGTGGGCGTCGCGCCGTTGCTGGCGTAGCCCGCGTTGAACGCGATGAAGACGCTGCCGGCCGGTTGCGTGTCCACGCCTGGGGTTACGGCCGGACTTACACCCAATCCTTCCCCCTGGCCCAGGAAGACGTGCGCTCCGAGCGCGGGCGCTGGCGTAGGTGGCTTGGCGGCCGGGGTGGCCAGGATTGCCGCGGCCATGGCGAGGAGCGGGAGGAAAGGCATGGCGATGCTCCAAAAGTGATACTTGTAAGCGCCAGCGGCGTGAGCGACGCTTGCGCAAGCGAGCCCCGGACCTGACGGTACGTCACGTGCGCCGCCGCAGGGGACATTCTGGTGACCGACGAAACCGACTTCATCGATCTGTACGGCAAGTTGCGCCTGGAGCCCGGCTGCTCGCTGGACGACTTCAAGCGTGCGTATCGCCGCCATGTGTCGATGTGGCATCCCGACCGGCGGCCGGGTACGCGCGCAGACGCGCTGGCTGCGGCACGGTTGCAGCGGTTGACCGCGCAATACGGTGCGGCCATGGATTTCCATCGCCGGCATGGCCGTCTTCCCGGTGCGCCGATCACGGCGCGCGACACGGAGAGTACGCGCCAGCAAGCGGAACCCATCGCGCCACCTTTGTCCGCTTCACCACCACCCCGTAGGGCAGCACCGCGCATACAAGCCATGCATCTGTGGGCTGCGGCACTCGTGGTCACGGGCACGATGCTGGTGTGGTCGCTTTGGCCCGAGCGGGAGGCGGTGGAGACGGAAGTGCGCCAGGTGCCTGTCCGGGTGGAGCCGAAGGTGTCAGCCACGCTTCCGATGCTTACGCTCGGCATGACGCAGGACGAGGTGCTCGCCATCGAAGGCGAGCCCACGCGCCGCGGCGAGGACCGATGGGAATACGGTCCTTCGTGGGTGCGTTTCGAGGCGGATTCGCTCGTGGACTGGCACAGTTCGCCGCTGCGCGCATTGCACACCGGCACGTCGCGTCCGCAGCCCTGAGCGGTTCCCGCCGTCACCGCGCCCCGCGACCGAACAGCACCACCTCCACCGTCTCGATGAGGATCACCATGTCGAGGAAGAGGTTGTGGTTCTTGACGTAGAAGAGGTCGTACTTGAGCTTTTCGGCCGCATCTTCCTCGGAAGCACCATACGGATAGCTCAGCTGCGCCCATCCGGCCAGACCGGGCTTGATGCTGTGGCGCAGGCTGTAGAAACGGATCTTGGCTTCCAGGTCGGTCACGAACTGCGGCCGCTCGGGACGCGGTCCCACGATGCTCATGTCGCCGCGGATCACGTTCCATAGCTGCGGCAATTCGTCGAAGCGAAGCTTGCGGCAGATGCGCCCCACGCGCGTCACCCTGTCGTCGTTGCTCGACGCCCAGCGCGCGATGCCATCTAGTTCCGCATCGGTACGCATGCTGCGGAACTTGTAGAGCCAGAAGGTCTTCCCATGCTCGCCCACGCGCTCCTGGCGGTAGAAAATGGGCTGACCGCGTCCGGATTCGATGCGTATCGCCAGGGCCACACCGAGCATGATCGGCCAGCAGAGCAGGGCGATGCACGCCGAGGCCGTGAGGTCGAAGGCGCGCTTCAGGAACACGGCCACCGGCGTCGCATTGAAACCACCGGAAAATACCAGCCAGGACGGATCGAGCATGGTGAGCTGCACGCGGCCGGCCTCGCGCTCCACGAACGTGGTGAGGTCGGTGATCTGCACGCCGAGCTGGCGACAGGCCAGCAGTTCGTCCATCGGCAGGCTTCCCCTGCGATCGTCCACGCCGACGACGATCTCGTCCAGGCGCTCCCGCCGCGCGAGGTCGGCGAGCGAGCCCGCCGGCGTCACGAGCAGGGTCTTGGGAATGGCGACGGTTTCGTTCCATCCCTGCACATAGCCGAGGAGGCAGAATCCGCGGCGGTCCGAGCGGCGGCGCATGCGGTTGTGGATCTGCGCGGCACGTTCCCCGGCGCCCAGCACGAGGACACGGCGCTTCAGCGATTCCATCTCCACGAGGCGCATGAACAACGCACGGAAGGCCGCGGTGACGATGAAGGCGATGACGAGGGCCATGCCCAGCACGCCGCGGCCGACATAGGCCTGCGGTATCACGTAGTACCCGACCACGAGGGCCAGGCCGCCAAAGGCGAAGGCAATGGCATGCCGTGCCAGCTGGCCGCGCCAGCTCATGCGCAACGTGGCCCGGTACTCGCCGAGCGCCGCCATGCTCAGGAAGATCACGACGGCGAACATCGTGGCGCGGGCGGTCAACGAGTGTGTCGAGGCGGCCAGGTCTTCGGGCGAGGGCGCGAAGCGTATCCAGGTCGCGGCATTGAGCGACGCGGCAAGCAGCAGCAGTTCGCAGGAACCCATCAGCGTGAGCCAGCGCACGATCGGCTGTCTGAACAGGCGAATCATCGGTCGTCCCCTCGAAGCACGCGTTCACGCGCGTGCGGATAGGGAGAGGCTAGGCAGGTACGCTCGCGCTGTCGATTGCACTTCCGGACGGCACACGGCTAGTCCGAATGGCCGTCTCGTACCAGATGCAGGCGGATGTCGCGGATAGCGGGCGGTGCGGCAACGGCCGCGATCCAATAGGCGTTCCCCGGCAGGTTGCGCGTGCGGCACGGGGGGTAGTGCAGGGCATTCGCGGGCGGCATCAGCACATCGCCGGCCGTTGCCGCCATGGTGGAAGGATCGGTCAGGAGGCCCACGCCGAAGGCCTTCAGCAAGGCCTCCTTGCGTGTCCACAACTCGAGCAACGCGCGCGTCCGGTGTTCCACGTCAAGCACGGCCATGGTCGCGCACTCGTCGCGCGTGCAGAACACGGGCATGAGTGCCTCGAGATCGATGCGCGCCGGCCATTGTTCGATGTCCACACCCACCGTGGCGGCGGGGCAGATGGCGAAAGCGACGCGGTCGCCGCTGTGGCTGAGGCTGGTGGACAAGGCCGTTCCGGCCAGGCGGGGCTGGCCGTCGGCCGTGCACGCCAGCGGCACTTCGCGGGCGTCGATGCCGAGGCACACGCCCAGCGCGACGCGCCACACCGCATGTGCAAGCACGTAGGTGTCGCGATCGCGGCGAAAGTGGAAGCGCAACGCCCGGGCGCGCTCGCGGCGGTCGAGCACCGCCATGGCGCGTCGCACATGTGCCGCCATGGTGCGCGCGTCGAACACGACCACGCAGGCCTGATCGGCACGCGGCGGAGAGAAACCGGCACGACGAAGTGTGTCGCCCATGTAACAGGTAAAGCTCCCGTCCGCATCCGGCAGCGGCGGCGCGGCGAGCGCAGGGCGGGCGGTCGTCACAGTAACCCGCCGCTTGCGCCGAGCAGCACGCGCAGTTGTTCGGCCAGGCGCAGGCTGAGTGCCACGATGGTGAAGGTGGGAAAAGCCCAGCCGCCGGTCGGGAAAACCGAACTGCCGGCGACGTGCAGGTTGGACATGCCATGCACCTTTCCGTCGGGATCGACAACACCGGTGGCGGGATCCGCGGACATGCGAGTGGTACCCAGGTGGTGCGCGGTTCCGTGCACTTCCGGAGGTGCTTCGCCCATGGCCCACGCCGCGGGTTCGAAGCGTCCGTTACAGGCGGCCGCGAGCCGCTCGCCCGCGATCACCGTGGTGGTGCGCCACGTGTGCCTGTCGAGGTCGTTGAGCCGCCACTCCACGCGCACCCGGCGCAGCCCGAGGGCGTCGCGCGAATCACCGAGCAGCACACGACTGTCGCGTTGTGGCGCCTGCTCGAAGAAACCGACCAGTTCGGCGCGGTCGCTCCGTACCGTGGGGCGGTCCGCGATCTTCTGTGCCACGGCTTTCACCACGTCACCCACGTGCAGCCCCACGCGCATGGCGCTCACCACGAGGTTCTGCTGCACGGCGACAGCCGCGCCTCCCGGACCGTTCTGCAATGCGGCGTTGAGGCGCGCCTCCAGGAGCGTGGCCTCGTCGCGGCTGGGTGGCCGCAGCGCGGCGCGCACGTCACGCAGCGCACGGATGCCGCGCGGTATCTGGCCTTCCACCGCAAAGGGATGGACCCGTGCGTTGAGGCTGCGTCGCGCGCGTTGCGTCTGGAACGAGAGCCCGATCTCGGGCGAAAGCGGCGCCCGCACTTTGCCGATGGTGCGCTCGTAAGGCCGTGTGAGACGGTCGGGGTCGTCGGAGCGTACGACGCCGATGGCGCCGCTGGGATGATCCATGAAGTAACGCCCGACGAGGTCGCGGTCGTTACCGAGTCCCGTTGGCGCCACGCGGTCCGAGAGCAGCAGCAGGCGTGCGTTCTCGATACCGCCGGCCGCCAGCACGTAGTGCCTCGCGCGTATGTGGCCGCGGCGCCCGTCCAACGAGCCGATGCGGGCGCCGGTGACCGTGACGGCGTCGGCGGTCGCGTCGAGTTCCATCACGTTCGCGTGCAGCAGCAGGGTCACATTGGTGGCCTGGCGCAAGGTCTCGCGATACGCGGTGCCGAAGGTGATGGGGCTGCGCGCGAAGACGAAGTTCACCAGGGCTTCCGGGTCGAGGTCCAGCGGCCGGCGCGGTGGCGGGCCGTCGAAATGGCCCGGTCCGAAGCCGTGCGCCGGGTCGATCCGGCAGAATTCGCGCGCCTTTTCATACCAGGGCGCCAGGTCGGCATAGCGCAACGGCCAGCCGCTGTCGGGTACCCAGTCGCGGGCAACGAGATCGTCGTCGGAGAAGGGAATGCAGCCGCCGCCCCACAGGGTGCAGCTGCCCCCGAGGACGCGCATGCGCGACGTTCCGGCGTCGAGATCCAGGTCGCCTCCGGACTCGCCATCGTAGAGCGACTGGCTGCGATCCTCGCCGGAGAGTCCGCCGCCCTCGACAAGACAAACGGTAAACGGCGAGCCGGCGAAAGCTCGGGCGATGGCGATGCCGGCGGGGCCGCCGCCGATGATGCACAGGTCGGCGCGGTAATCGCCGGGAGCATGCGGGTCGAGATAGTCGATGATCACCGCGGGTCTCCGGGTGGAAAGGTGCCGCCGTTCACGGCGGTCGTGTTCTTGGGGCGAAGCGTCCTATGCACGGTAATACCCGCGATACCAGTCCACGAAGCGCGGCACGCCCTCATGCACGTCCACTTTCGGCGCATGGCCGGTGGCTTGCACGAGGGCGGACACGTTGGCCTCGGTGTCCGGCACGTCCCCGGGTTGCAAGGGCAGCATCTCCAGGCGCGCGGTCTTGCCGAGGCACTTTTCCAGCACTTCGATGTAACGCAGGAGTTCCACCGGCTTCTCGTTGCCGATGTTGAAGATCCGGTAAGGCGCGACCCCGCTGGTGCCGGGGTCGGGCCGCTCGCCCGACCAATGCGGCTCCGGAGCGGGTATGCGATCGAGGATGCCGACGACGCCGTCCGCGATGTCGTCGACGTACGTGAAGCTGCGCTTGTGCCGGCCATGGTTGAACACGCGTACGGGTTCCCCGGCGAGGATGGCCCGGGTGAACAGGAATAGCGCCATGTCGGGGCGCCCCCAGGGGCCGTAGACAGTGAAGAAACGAAGCCCGGTGCAGGGCAGGCCATAAAGATGGGCATAGGCGTGCGCCATCTGCTCGTTGGCCTTCTTCGTCGCGGCGTACAGCGTCAGCGGATGTTCCGTGGGCTGGTGTTCGGAAAACGGCATGCGTGTATTCGCGCCGTAGACGGAACTGGTGGAGGCGAAGACCAGGTGCTCCACGTCGTGTCGGCGGCAGCCCTCCACCACGTGCAGGAAGCCCGTGACGTTGCTCGACACGTAGATGTGCGGGTTTTCCGCGGCGTAGCGTACGCCCGCCTGTGCGGCAAGGTGCACCACGCGCCGGGGCCGGTGGGTGGCGAAAACCTGTTCCATCGCCTCGCGGTCGGACAGGTCCGCATGCACATGCGTATATCCCGGCAGCGCCTGGAGGCGGGCCAGGCGCGCCTTCTTCAAGCCGACGTCGTAGTAGTCGGAAAGGTTGTCGAGGCCGACGACCTCGTCGCCACGCTCGAGCAGGCGGGTCGCCACATGGGAGCCGATGAAGCCCGCGGTGCCGGTGACCAGGATCTTCATGCGGCGTCCATGCGTCAGAGCCGGCCGTCCACTGCGTCGCGGGGCAGCACGTATTTCACGTCGTACACCACGGAGAGGGGCTTGCCGAAGGCGCGGATGCCCGCCGCGCCCAGCGCGACGAACTCGCGATGGCCCACGGCCACCACGATCGCGTCGTACGCGCCGTGGGCCGGTTCGGCCACCGGGTCGATGTCGTATTCGTGCCGTGCCTCGCTGGCGCGCACCCAGGGATCGTGCACGTCCACCGCCACGCCGTAGCCGCCCAGGGCGCCGACGATGTCGACGACGCGGGTGTTGCGCAGGTCGGGACAGTTTTCCTTGAACGCCAGGCCGAGCACCAGCACCCGCGCGTGCACCGGGTTGATGCCTTTGCGCACCATCAGCTTCACCAGCTCGCCGGCGATGTACGGCCCCATGCCGTCGTTCGTGCGCCGCCCGGCGAGGATCACGTCCGGATGGTGGCCCACCTGCTGCGCCTTGTGCGTGAGGTAGTAAGGATCGACGCTGATGCAGTGGCCGCCGACCAGGCCGGGGCGGAAGGGAAGGAAGTTCCACTTGGTGCCTGCGGCTTCGAGTACCTCGAGGGTGTCGATGCCCAGCTTGTTGAAAAGGATGGCCAGGTCGTTCACCAGCGCGATGTTGAGGTCGCGCTGGGTGTTCTCGATGACCTTTGCCGCTTCGGCCACCTTGAGCGAACTGGCACGATGGGTGCCCGCGCCGATCACGGACCGGTACAGGGCATCGACGAAGTCCGCGGCTTCCGGCGTGGAACCCGAGGTCACCTTCAGGATGCTGCTTACGCGATGGGTCTTGTCGCCCGGGTTGATGCGCTCAGGGCTGTAGCCCGCGAAGAAGTCGCGGTTGAAGGTGAGCCCGGAGCCGCGTTCTAGCACGGGAACGCAGACCTCTTCGGTGCAACCCGGGTAGACGGTGGATTCGTACACCACCACGTCGCCGCGCTTGAGCACTTTCGCCAGGGTCTCGCTCGCCCGCAGTAGCGGTGTCAGGTCCGGGCGGCGCGCCTCGTCGATCGGCGTGGGCACCGTCACGATGTACACATCGCAGGCCGCCAGGTCGTCCAGGCTGCATGAAAAACGCAGGCGGGAGGCCGCGGCCAGCTCGTCGGCGTCCACTTCCAGGGTGGCGTCGTGGCCGGTGCGCAGTTCGTCGATGCGCTCGGCGCGAATGTCGAAGCCGAGCGTGGCGTAGCGCTTGCCGAACTCGACCGCCAGGGGCAGTCCCACATAGCCGAGTCCGACAATGCCCAAACGAACACCGTCCAGGGGCCGGTCCAGAAGCCCGGCGGGCACATCCCACGGACGCGCGTTCGCTACGGATTCAGCCACGCCGGCGGGGCCGGCGGCTGCTGTGCGGCTTTCTGTGTCCATGCCCGCGTTTACCCCTTTCGCATCGAAAAACCCCGTCTGGCGGGGGCGATGAGAGCGTAGCAACGCGGGCCGGAATTGCCTGTATGGCTTACGGAGGTGGACGAATGGCCGATACCGTGCAGCCGGAAAGGGCGCAAGTCCTAGAATGACAACGTTTACAAGGGTTGCGCACCGATATATGGTGCGTCCGCATCGCCCACGAAAGTAGGGCATTCGACAGACAACACCGGCTATCTGGTCCACTCATGTCCGCGCGATCCTATCTCGGCTCTGTGCGCGTGGCCTTGCTGGACGACCATGCGCTCGTCCTGAAAGGGCTGGTCGCGCATCTGGAAAAAGCCCCCTCGATCACCATCGTCGGCAGCCATTCGAGCAGCCGGCCGTTCCGCGCCATGCTGGCCACCATGCCGGTCGACGTGGCCATCATCGATTACTCGCTGGCGCTCGACGACATCGACGGCATCGCGCTCATCAAGCAACTGCGTGCCGCCTATCCCCGGATGAAGATCCTCGTCGTCTCGGCGCACGACCAGGGGCTGGTGATCCACAGTCTGCGCCAGGCCGGTGCGGACGGCTTCGTGGCCAAGAGCCAGGAGCCGGACGATGTCATCCGTGCCATCGACGCCATCATGACCGGCCGCGAGTTCCTTCCCCAACGCGGCACCGAAGGCGACGATCCGCCTGCACTCGTGCCGCTGTCGCCGCGTGAATGGGAAGTGATCCGGCAGCTGCTGGAGGGCCTCACGGTGGGGCAGATCGCCACCCGTTCGGGGCGCAGCCTCAAGACCATCAGCACGCAGAAGTCGGCTGCATTCCGCAAGCTGCGGATTTCCTCAGACAACGAGTTGTACCTGCTGCGCGATTACATCCTTGCGCTGGATGGTGGGCCGGCGTGAGGCGCCTGTTCGCCGTCCTGCTCGGACTGCTCGCTTTCACCGTGACAGCGACGGAACCGCCGGACGCCGCAGCCACCGCGCGGAAGGCCTGGATCGCCGCGCATCCCACGCTGCGCATCGCTGTGGACCCGCAGCAGGGTTCGGAGGTGGGCGGCAGTTGGGGCAATCCGCTGGTAAGCCAATACCTCGAACTGGTGTCCCGGCATACCGGGCTGCGCTTCGTCACCGTGCGCACGAAGTCCTGGGAAGAATCGGTGCGAGCCTTCAACGAGGGGCGCATCGACATGCTCCCGTCGCTCAGCGACCGCCTGCTCTCGGCCGATGTCGGCGACCGGGCGCTGGTGTCGAAGCCCTTCTATGTCGGCCGCACCTTGATCATCAGCCGCACGGTCGGGCCCGCTCAACTCGACATGCGTGCCCTGGACGGCCGGGTCGTCGCCTTCAAAGGCGGTGGCGTGTACGAGTCGTGGCTGAGGCGCGAGCATCCCGCGGTGACCCGCCTGCCGCTCGCCGACATTCACCAGGTGCTGGCAGCGGTGGAAAGCGGCATCGCCGAAGCCGGCCTGGGTGTCGACGTGGCTTACCATCCGATCGTGCGGCGCGACTACGCGCTGAGCCTGCGTGTCGCGGGCAGTGTGCCGGACATGCCGATCAGCGTTCGCGTGGCCGTCCGGAAGGATGCGCCCGAACTCCTCGGCATCATCGACGACAGTCTCCGGAACATCGGTCCCGACGACAACCGCGCCGTGATCGAGCGCTGGCTCGAAACGGCCTACCTGCGGGCGCCGACGCTCTCCCAGGTGGCTTCCGCTTACCGTATCGAGATCGGCCTGGGTGTGGCCCTGATCGTCGTCCTCGTGTTCGCCCTCTGGCAGTTGCGGCGTGCACAGCTCGCCTCGCGGCGTGGCGAACGGCAGAAAACCATGCTGCTCGCGGTGATGAGCCACGAAGTGCGCAATGCGGTGAATGCCGTGGCGTCATCGGTGGACCTGCTGTCGCGCACGCCGCTGGACGGTGCGCAGCGCGACCTCATGGCCATCGCGCAGTCGAGCAGTCGCAGCCTGCAGAACCTGCTGAAGAGCGCACTCGATTACAGCCGCTCGGAGACCGAGGGCTTCATGCCCGACCTCGCGGCCTGCGACGTCGTCGCGGTGGCCCGCGAGGTGATCGAAGGCCAGCGGGCCGCCATCGAGCACAAGGGCCTGGCCGTGCGCCTGGACCTGCCCATGGGTGCCTTGCCCTGGCTGCTGCTCGACGAGACCCGGGTGCGCCAGCTGATGGAGAACCTGCTGTCGAACGCCGTGAAGTTCACCGAGCACGGCCATGTGGGTATCGCGCTCTGGCAAACGGCGAACGAGGGTACGGACGAGGTGCGCCACCTCGTGCTCGAGGTCTTCGACACCGGCATCGGTGTTCCCCCCGAGCGGCAGCGCGAACTCTTTCGCCCGTTCTCCCAGGCGCACGGCACGCACTCCCGGCGCATGGGCGGCACGGGGCTGGGCCTCGGCATTTGCGCGGAGATCGTGCGCCACCTCGGTGGGCGGCTCGAACTCAGCAGCCACGTGGGAGCCGGCACCGCCGTGCGGATCGAGCTTCCGACCAGCCGCATTCCCGTGTCGCCGCCGGAAGACTTCGATGCCGCGTCCGCGGACGCCGCCCCGGAGCCGAAGGGAACGATCCTCCTGGTCGAGGACCATCCGGCGAATCGACAGATCATCGCGGCACAGCTGAAGTTCCTGGGCTACGACACGCATGCGGTCGACCACGGACAAGCCGCCATCGACGCCTTCGTGCCCGGTGTGTTCGCCGGCGTGCTGCTCGACTGCGAGTTGCCGGACATGCAGGGCTACGATATCGCCGCCGAGCTGCGCGCGCGGGAGGCGAACGCAGGAACCACGCGCACACGCTTCATAGCCATCTCGGCGAACGATGGGGAAGCGCACGTGCGCCGCTGCGAGGAAAGCGGCATCGATACCGTGCTGGGCAAACCCCTGACGCTCGACGGCCTGAGGGATGCCGTCGCGGGCGCTCCCGGTACGTCGATCGCCGAGCAGGCCTTCCGCGACGAGGCGCGGCTCGACCTCGTGGCTATCCGCACGGCGCTCCAGGATGCCGCGCCCGAACGCGCGCTGCACATCACGCATCGGCTGAAAGGCGCGGCGCTGATGCTCGGGGAGGCGGCCGTGGCGCTGGACGTGGAACAGGTGGAAGCGCTGCTGCTGGCCCGGCCTGTCGCCCGTGGGGACATCGACGAGTTGCTCGCCAGGATCGACGAGCGTCTTTGACAAGACGGCACCGCGATTTTTTTCGAAGCTTCGCGTGGGCCCTTTAGACCGTCGTGTCCATCCCAATGTGTCCATGACACCTTTCATCCAATCCACGGGAGCGATTCCATGAGCAAGATCGACGCATCGGCCAGCGGCACGTTCAGGATCGGCGGCGACCTCGAGGTCAACCGCCTCGGATTCGGCGCCATGCGCATCACCGGAAAGGGTATCTGGGGCGACCCGTCCGACCCGAAGGCGGCGCGCCAGACGCTGGAAAAGTTGCCGGGACTCGGCGTGAACCTGATCGACACGGCGGACAGCTATGGTCCGTTCGTCAGCGAGGACCTGATTCGCGAAGTCCTGCATCCTTATAAGGGCATGGTGATCGCCACCAAGGGTGGCCTGACCCGGCACGGCCCCGACATCTGGGCTCCGGTAGGACGGCCCGAGTACCTGCGCCAGTGCGTGCTGATGAGCCTGCGCCGGCTGGGCGTGGACCGCATCGACCTGTGGCAGCTGCACCGCATCGACGCGAAGGTGCCGCGCGACGAGCAGTTCGGCGTGATCCGCGACATGCAGAACGAGGGCCTCATCCGCCACGTCGGCCTGTCCGAGGTGAACGTGGAGGAAATCCAGGCCGCGGCGAAATTCTTCAAGGTCGTCACGGTCCAGAACCTCTACAACCTGGGCAACCGCCAGAGCGAGGCGGTGCTGGACTACTGCACGGAACACGGCATCGGCTTCATCCCGTGGTTCCCGCTGGCGGCGGGCGAGCTGGCCAAGGAAGGTTCTGTGCTGTCGTCCATCGCGAAGAAACTCGGCGCGACGGACGGGCAGGTGGCCCTGGCGTGGCTGTTGAAGCGCTCACCCGTGATGCTGCCCATCCCGGGCACGGGCAGCCCGGACCACCTGGAAGAGAACATCAAGGGCGCGTCGCTGCAGCTGTCGCAGGACGACTTCGAGGCACTCGAACACGCCGTGAAGAAATAAGTTCTGAAACACGAACGACTCAAGCCCCTTGTGGGAGCCGGCTTCGCCGGCGATCCCGCGTCAGCGGGCGCGCTCGCGAGCACGCATCGCCGCTGAAGCGGCTCCCACAGGGGCTCAATGCAGCTTTACTGGCGGTAGCGTGGTGTCGCGCAGCCAGTCCGCCAACCAGAGCGCGTTCGCCTTGGTCCAGCCATGCAGAGCCACGCGGTGCATGTGCTGCAACGAGACGTAGACGAGCTTCGCCAGCCAGCCGCGCATCGGAATGGGCGCGTGCTTCTCGGCCACCGGCAACTCGCCGGTGGCCTTGTATTCGCCTAGCGATACGAGGGTGCCCTTCGAGCGATAGACGAAGGGTGGCGTCTTCTCGCCGCGAATCGCCCGGGGCAGGGTGTCCGCCAGGTAGTTTGCCTGCTGGTGCGCGGCCTGTGCGGTGGGCGGCACGGTGCCTCCGTGCGGGATGGCGGCAAACGCGCAGTCGCCGACGGCGTAGACGCCGGGCACTCCGCGTGCCATCAGGTGTTCGTCCACGACGATTCGACGGTCCTTGGAGAGTTCGAACGGCCCGAGCTTCGCGACGACGTCGTGCCCCGTGACGCCGGCTGCCCAGACACGGACGTCGCAGGGCACCGTGCCGCCATCGGAAAGATGGAATGCCTCCGGCGTGACGGCATCTACCCCGACGCCGACACGCACATGCACGCCCATGCCTTCGAGGATGTGTTGCGCGGACGCCGACGTGCGGGGATCCACGGCGGGTAGCACGCGCGGGGCCATGTCCATGAGCGTGATATCGAGCCGGGATGCCCCCGCCAGCCCGCCGTAGCGATGCATGTCGTTGAACGCGTGGTGCAACTCGGCCGCGAGTTCCACACCGGTGGCGCCCGCGCCGACGATGCCGATCCGGATGCGCCGGGACGGATCGCCGGCCGTGCGCAAGGCCAGCGCGAGAATCTTGCGCCGCAGCGCCACGGCCTGTGCGGGGCTGTCGAGCATGTCGCAGTAGTCGAGCACGCCGGGTGTGCCGAAGTCGTTCACCCGGCTCCCGATCGCGAGCACCAGCGTGTCGTAATGCAGCGAGCGCGGCGGCAGGATGAGTTCGTTCGTGACCGGCATGCGCACCTCGTCCAGCGCGATGCGGTGCGCCTCGGCTTCCACGCGTGCGAGGGCGCCCGGTTCGTAGCGGTACCCATGGGCCTGCCCGTGCGCGAGGTACGACACGGCTTCCTCGCCGTCGCCAAGCAAGCCGGCGGCCAGTTCATGCAGCCGAGGTTTCCAGAAATGGCTGGCATCCCTGTCCACCAGCACCACCTCCAGGTCGCGCCGCTTGCCGAGCTTCGTCGCCAGTTCGATCCCGGCCGCGCCGCCGCCGACGATCGCCACGGTATGCGCGCCCGGAGTTTTCGGGTTGGCCATCTGCGGGTCTCCAGGTATCTCCACGCAAGCATACCGTCCCGATCGTTTCGGAGTCGCGAAGGGCCAAGTCGCGGCTTGCAGAAACTCATCCAGGCAAAGAGGCGATCCAGCGTTCGAGCGCGGCCGTGTCCGTCAGGTCGCCGTCGTACGGATACTTCGGCAACAGCGATACGTTGTTGCCGCGGGTGCGGTCGCGATACACCTTCATGGCCGCGTTGAGATGGCCAATGCCGCTGGGCAGGGTGGTGCGCCGGATATCCATGTAGACCGTGTCCGCCGACGTCTCCGCACCGACATGGCCGCCCCGAGTTCCAGCCACAGGTCGGCCGCATCCAGGCATGCCGAGCCGCAACCGTTGTCAGTGACCATGAACACGCGTGCCTTGGGGGGTGGCAGCGATGGGTGCGCCTTCTTCGCTTCGAGTTCGGGCGGGGCGCGCCAGTATGGCTTCCCTTCGGCTACCGCTTTCTCCATGCCGGCGACGATGGCGTCCGCCCACTGCAGCATCCGCGCGGACGATCCCGGCGTCTTGCGCAACTCGTCGCCGAACTCACGGATCGAGGCGATATTGGCGGGTGAGGCACGCCAATCCACGATGTCTTCCTTGTCCGTGGCCGCCACGGCGGCATCGCCCCAGATGGCCTCCGCAATCTGCCGGCTCCAGTCGGACGAGCCGCCGTCGTTGCCACGGAGATCGAGCACGATACGTGGAGCGGACGCGATGACGTTGCGCTGGTCGCGAAGTTGGGCGATCAGCGGCTCGAGGGCTTTGGCCGCGGGGCCACCGGGGCTCCCGTCGAAATCGCTAAGCGTTACCCACACCGTACCGTCCGGCCAGGTGTGGATGCCGATCGGTTCGTGCGCGCGGCGGAATGTGGCTTGCAGGCGGGACTCGAGAGTGGCGTTGTCGATCGGCCGCCAGTCGAGCTTGACCGTCGATGAGTGGCCGCCATTGTCGAACACGCAGCGGGACGGTCGGACAATCCATGGATTGCCGCGATCGACGAAGAGGGTACCCCCGCGAATCACGCGTTGCGAATGCAGGCTCCATCGTCCGACCAGACTGCCGACGTTCTCGGCGGCGAGCCTGTCGGCTGGTTTGCCGTCACAGGAAACGAGCTTCGCTCCGAGCGGTACCGGCGCGTCGTCGACACGCGTGACGACGTGCTGTACGTCCTGGCGATCGAATGCAGTGAGGAATCCGGGCCATCGCGCGGGGAGCCGCGGTTGGTTCTCCTCCGGCACATAGAAGGCCAGGTGCCCGTCGTCGAAGCTGGCGGCGTAAGCCCGCATGGCGTACAGATAGCCGGCGAAATCGCGCGTGTGCTTCGCCCGGTCGAGGGCGAGCGCGAGTCCTCGGTCATTCGCGGTCGCGAAGGACGGGTTCAACGGATCGACCGGCCCCGGATGATTGGCCGCGATGTCGTCGTGCATCGCCTGCGCGTCCTTGCGAAGCGTCGTGGCCCAATCGACGGCCTGGGGCGGGCCCGCCATTGCGACAAACGGTACGAGGCACAGCAGGGCGGCTAGCGAACGGATCATGGAGTCCTCCTTGCGCGTCGTACCGATCTTCGAGAGGGGCGGGTGGACGGTCAAGGTACGAAGGTCATGCATGTACGTCGTCAGGCCCAGCAAGATCCGGATGGCCGGAGTTCGGGAGGCAGCGGAAGATCCGTCCATACCCCGCCCCCAAGGAGCGCGCCATGTCCTTCCGCATCACCGGTCTCGATCCCACGCCCTTTGTCCCGCTTTACGGCCTCGACGAAGCCGCCTTGCACGCCCGGCGCGTCGTACGCGTGCGCGCGTCCGACGATACCGGCTATCCGGAACGTATCGAGTTGCGCAACGCGCGGCGTGGCGAATCGCTGTTGCTGCTCAACTACACGCACCAGCCCGCGGACACGCCGTTCCGTTCGAGCCACGCGATCTTCATTCGCGAAGGCGCCATCATGGCGTACGACGCCTTCGACGAGATTCCGGAGCCGCTGCGGGTGCGCACCATTTCCCTGCGGGGATTCGATAGCAGGCACTACATCGCGGATGCGCGAGTGGTGCATGGCGAGAAGCTGGCCGATGCGATCGAACAGCTGTTCGCCCTGGACAACGTGAGCTACCTGCACGCGCACTACGCCGGCTACGGCTGTTATGCGGCGCGCGTGGACCGCGCATGATTCTTCCCGCGCGCTGAAGGTGTATAAATCTCTTCATGCCTGCCACGAACGAACCCGCCCCGTGCCCGGTCTGCCAGGGTAAAGGCTTCCTCGTCCATATAGACGAGGAAGTCTGCTGCCAGGTGGAGGTGCCTTGCTGGGCGTGTTCGCTGCCGACGGACGAGCCAGCGGCGCCGGACGAAAGCTGACCCGGCGCCAGGGAACGCACCGGGGTCCCGATCGTTAGAGCTTGTAGTTCACGCCGAACATGACCGTGCGGCCGAACTTGTCGTACTCGAGCGGCCGCGCCACCTTCACGTTGTTCGGCAACGAGGCGATCTGCTGCGTCTTCATCGGCGAGTTTGTCAGGTTGTTCACCTGGAGCAGGACGGACAAGCCATTCCACGTGCCATGGTCGAAGGCGTAGCCGAGCTGGAAGTCCGTCTGCCTGTCCGCGAGCACCTTGGTGTAGCCCAGCTGGTCGAACAGCGCGACGGCCTCGCCCGTGAACGACGAGCGGTAGCGCTCCGCGATGCGCACCGACCAGCCGTACTTTTCGTAGTACAAGGCCAGGTTGGCCACCTTGCGCGACAGGCCGGGCAGGGTGGACGGGCTGCCGGGGATGGTGGAAACCGCGCTTACCGGAAGCGTGCTGTTGGTGAGCGAGAAGTTCGCCTGCACACCGAAGCCGTCGAGCGTACGGGTGAGCAGGCCGAGTTCGAGGGCGCCGGACAATTCCAGGCCCTGCATCTTTCCGCCCGTGCCGTTCTCTGGCCGCGTGAACGAGCCCGTGGTACTTGTGGGGGTAAGGGTGGGATTGTCGTTGACGTACTTCGAGAAGTCGTAGTCGAGCGTGGTCTGGTTGTAGATGTAGTTCAACAGGTTCTTGTTGAACACGGCCGCCGCCACGTAGCTGGATGTACCGAAGTATTTCTCCCAGGACAGGTCCGCGCCCACCGCGATGTACGGCTTCAGTTTGGGATTGCCGCCGCTGCCCGACCACAGCACCTGCCCGGCGGCGGGGCCGTCGTTGACCAGTGCGACACCTGCCGACGTAGCGACTTTCTCGTCGTCGATACGACCACGCGCCATGGTCTTGGCGAGGCCGAAGCGCAGGTACTGCTTGTCGGCGATCTCGGCCACCAGGTTCAGGCTCGGCAGCACCTTGGTGTATTTCGTACCGTCGGAAATACGGCCGACGAAGGTGTCCCCATTGGTCTGGAACGCCTCGGACGACTGGTCGGTGCGCACGGCCTGCACGCCCACGTTGCCGCGCAGCGGTATGTCGCCGATCGTCGTGTCGATGTTGAATTTCAGGTAGGCGACGGGAACCTTCTCCCTCACCGTGTAGTTGCGGCTCCAGTCGGACTGCCCGTTGCGCTGGGTGAGGTAGAACTGGTTTGCCAGCGCGCCGAGCACGTCGTAGTTCACGATGCCCGGAATGCCGCCGTAGCTGAGGTCGGTGCTGCCGCGGAGGAAGGAGGGATCGATGGGCGCGGCGAAGCCGGGCACGTAAGTGTCGCTTGTCGATCCGTTCCCGTTCAGCCAGGCGAAGAAGACGTTGGCTTCCTTGGTCTTGCGGCGGTCCGAGTAGTTCACCCCGAGCGTGGCGTCGGAGAAGATCCAGCCGACGGGATGGGTGACTTCGAGACGGAAGGCTTTGATCGTGTCCTTCTGCTTGTCGAACTCTTCTCGGCCGTTGTAGCCGTACTTGTTCGGATCGGTGAAGAAGATCGCCGAGGGGTCGGCGAAGTTCACGCCAGGAGTGAAATCCGGAAAACCTTCGTGCACGGGCGTCGCGAAGTCGGTGGACGACGTGGCCTGGTCAGGCAGCCCCGCGAACAGGTAGGCATCGTGCAGTCGCTTCTTCGCGCTGGAGTACGACGCATCCGCATTGATCGTCCAACCGTTGCCGAAGTCGTACTGGTTGTTCCAGCCCGCGGAGAACAGCCGGTCCTTTTCCTTCGTGTACTCGTTCTGCAGGATCGACTTGAGGCCGTCGATATGGCCCGTGGTCACGATGGGATAAGGCAGCGCCGGTACATAGCCCACGTTCGAATACGACACGTTGTCGTACGAGCTGCTCGACCACTGCGCGCCGTTGAGGTACGTCTTCTGGTCGAACGTGGAATAGTAGAGGTCCAGCGTGGAATGGTAGTGGTCGTCGGGCGCCCATTCCAGCACCGTCATCAGGCCGTTGCGCAGCTGGTTTTCGGATTTCGCGCGCAGCTGCATGCCCTGCTGCGACAGCACGTTGTCCGGCATGCCCGGCGTATGCGGCGCGCCCCAGTGGTTTTCTGCTCCTTCCGAGCCGTTGTTGAGATTCCACCACCAGGCCTGGTACTGCTTTTCCTGCACGGGCGAGTCGAGCTGCGCGACACCGACCGCGAGGCCCAGCGTATGGTCGAGGAACTGGTCGATGTACGAGAAGCTGGCGCGGTGTCCCGTGTCGCCGACGCCGGTACCGTGGTTCAGGCTTCCGTGCGAGTTGTTCTCGCCGCGGATATTGGCCGCAATGGCGCGCTTGGGCAGGTCCAGGGGCCTGATCGTGTGCAGGTCCACCGTGCCGGACAAGCCCTGGCCGATGAGGCTCGCGTCGGGCGTCTTGTAGACAGCGGCACCGCTGATCAGCTCCGACGGATATTGGTCGAAGTCGACGCCGCGGTTCTCGCCGATGGTGGCCTGCTCGCGCCCGTTGAGCGTGGTGCCGGCGAAGTCGGGCGACAGGCCGCGGATGGAAATCTGGTTGGCGCGGCCGTCCACGCGCTGCGTGGCGAGGCCGGAGAGACGCGCAAGGCTCTCGGCGATGCTGCTGTCGGGCAGTTTGCCGATGTCTTCGGCGGAGATCGCCTCGATGATGTTGTTGGAGTTCTGCTTTGCCTTGATCGCGTTCTGGATACTTCCCTGGATGCCGGTGACGACGACGGCATCGAGGTTGCTGACGGTATCGGGATTCGGATTGTGCTTCGGTTTCGTGGCGGTGGCCGCGGGCTTGGCGGGCGCGTTCCCCGATGTGTCCTGCGGCGGCTGTTCCTGCGCCCATGCGGCACCGAAGGCGAAGGAAAATGCTGCGGCGCAGGCCACGGCAAGCGGTTTCGCACGGAAGGCGGGCACGGCGAAGCCGCGCGGCAGGTGGCGACGAATCATTCGATTTTTCCCCGCAAATTCTTACGACGCCCCCGCGGCGCCCTTGCGGCGGGAGGATGAGGGAGGGACACATAAGTGTCATCCTGCGTCGCAACAGAATGCGAGGCAGCCGTTCAGCAGCGAGGCTGCCACGGCGGCGGGACGAACGATGTGGGAAGCGCGCTTGCGCGCGCTTCCCACAGGTTCTATCGAGGCATCACGCCTTGATGAAGGCCAGCAGGTCCTTGTTGAGCTCGTCCGCGTGCACCGTCAGCATGCCGTGCGGGTAGCCCTTGTACACCTTGAGCTCGCCCTTCTTCAGCAGCTTCACCGACAAAGGCGCAGAATCGGCAAAAGGCACGATCTGGTCGTCGTCGCCGTGCATCACGAGCGTCGGCACGTCGATCTGCTTCAGGTCTTCGGTGAAGTCCGTTTCCGAGAACGCCTTGATGCAGTCGTAGTGCGCCTTGATGCCGCCGATCATGCCCTGGCGCCACCAGTTGCCCACCGTGCCCTCGTTCGGCGTGGCGCCGGGGCGATTGTAGCCGTAGAACGGAATCGGCACCTCGCGATAGAACTGCGCGCGGTTGGCCGCGAGCTGCTTGCGGAAGCCGTCGAACACCGAGATGTCGAGGCCGCCCGGATTAGAGGCGCTCTTCACCATGATCGGCGGCACGGCGCTTACCAGCACGGCCTTGGCGACGCGGCCCTTGCCGTGCTTCGCCACGTAACGGGCCACTTCGCCGCCACCGGTGGAGTGGCCGATGTGGATCGCATTCTTCAGGTCCAGGTGTTCCGTCAGTGCCGCGACGTCGGCGGCATAGGTGTCCATGTCGTTGCCGGTGTCGGTCTGGGTGGAGCGGCCGTGCCCGCGGCGATCGTGCGCGATGACACGGAAGCCCGCGTTGAGGAAGAACATCATCTGGGCATCCCAGTCGTCCGCGCTCAGCGGCCAGCCATGGTGGAACATGACGGGTTGGCCTTTGCCCCAGTCCTTGTAGAAGATCTGGGTTCCGTCTTTGGTCGTGATGAAGGGCATCGTGCTTTCCTTTTTTCCAGTGGTGTTTGAAACGGGTGCGGCAGTGGCCCCGGTGCTGGTGGCGAGGGTACCGATGCCTGCCAGTGCACCCGCGGCGAGCACGCCGGCGCCAATGACGAAGCTGCGGCGCGCCGGGTCGAGTGCCGGTTCGGGTGAGTCGGTCACGGGTTTGTCTCCTTCGGTGGCCCCCCTTTTTAGGGGTTGCCGAAGCGAGCGGATAGGACGCGCATGCCTTGGTTTTTGGAAGATTGCGGACCCCCTGGGAGCCGGATGCTTATCGCGTGCGGGCCAACCGCTCCTGGTCGACCGCTTCCTCGACGGTGTAGCAGGTCTCCGGTACAGCCTCGAGCCGCTCGCGCGGGATTTCTTCGCCATTGCCGTCGGATATGCCGTAGGTACCTTCCTCGATCTTCTCGAGCGCGCGGTCCACCGCCGTCAGGCGGCGCTCGTTATGGCCTAGCACGGCTTCGTCGTTCGCCTGCTGGGCGAAGCGTTCGCCGTCGTCGCCGGCGTCCTGCGGTTCGCCACCGGCGGCAGACTGGAGCGCCTGTTCGTCCGCGCCCGCGGCATCGCCTACCGCCACAAGCTGCCGGCGCAGGTCGAGGAGCCGCTGTTTCTGGCGGGCGAGGAAATCGTCGTCGAGTGTGGTGGCTGCCATGGGAGTCTCCTGGGAAAACACCGGTATAGCAGGCGGCCGCGACGGCGGCTTGTCGAATCGAGCGGCGTCTGCTGTGCCGCGGGGGATGCCGGAAGTCCCATGGTGCGGGCGGAGCCGGCGCGGCTAGGATGCCCGGACGCCATCACGCGCCGGGGAGCCCGCATGAACGCCCATTCTTTCGTCACCATCGCCACGGCAGCGCTGATTGGCCTCGCCGGACCCGCTTTGGCCGCCACGAACGAGGAATCCGCCGTGCTGGCGCCGGTGCAGGCGATGTTCGACGGCATGGCTAAGTACGACCAGGATGCGATGCGCGCCACCGTGCAGCCCGAGGGAAGCGTGGCCCTGCTGCGGAAGGGGAAGGTGGTCCGGATGACGCTCGGGGAGTTCATCGGCCGCATCAAGCCGGGCAAGGACACGATCGAGGAGCGCATCCACGACCCTCTGGTGCGCGTCGATGGCGACCTGGCCATGGTCTGGACGCCTTACGAGTTCCTGGTGAACGGCGAAGTGAAGCATTGCGGCACCGATCTCGTGCACTTGGTGAAGATGGATGGCCACTGGCTCATCGCCGGCATCGCGGACAATAGCCGCGACGAGTGCGCGCCAGCCAGGAAATAGGTTCTTCGCGCCCTCAAGTTTCCGAACCGAAGGCCGTCAAGGAACGACAGGGACGGCCAGGGATCGACGGGACTTCAGGGCATGATCGGCAACGTAACCTCACTGACGGCGGACGCTCAGGCTCCCAGCGTGTCGCCACGGGCGCTAGCGGAAGCATCTCCGCCCCAGGCCAATGCCCGACCGGGCACAGCCAACATGCCACCTTCGGTCGTGGTCACGTTGAGCGGGCT
Source organism: Luteibacter sp. HAY1-4A (assembly GCF_056755355.1). Classification (NCBI taxonomy): domain Bacteria; kingdom Pseudomonadati; phylum Pseudomonadota; class Gammaproteobacteria; order Lysobacterales; family Rhodanobacteraceae; genus Luteibacter; species Luteibacter sp. HAY1-4A. Next base: position 49,411 of record NZ_JBNDHZ010000015.1, on the reverse strand, counting down.
GGCCGAGCCCGGGCAGCCGCCGACCTACGCGTTCCCGCCCGCCCCGGTTCCCGTATGGCAGGCACCCGCACACGACGAGGCGTCGGCCATCATGGCGCGGCAGTACACGGCTGCCTCGCTGCAAAGGCGATTCGATGGCCTCGGCAAGTCGCTCCTGGAACGTTTCGCGGCGGAGGGCGGCGATTTCTCCCAATCCGTGCGTCTCGGCGGCGTTTCGGGGCCATCGGGGAGCGGCGCGACTGCCACGACCACGCTGACCGTCAGGACAGCCAGCGGGAAGTCGGTCGTGCTGGATATGACGGCGGAAGATGGCAGCCTGGCGGTCGATGTCCACGGCAGCGCCGCACTCGACGATGCGGAGCGCGCCGCCGTGGGGAAACTCGCCGGTGCGTTCCAGCAGGCGCTCGATGGTGCGGTTGCGACGCCGCCGGGCATCGACATTGAAGGCCTGGCCGGCTTCGATCCCGCGGTGCTGTCCTCGGTCGACTTTACGGCACGCTCGGCCGAAGCCGGCCGAACGCCCACGAACATGGCATTCCATGCCGATGCGGCGACACGCACGCTCAAGCTCACCAACGCCAGCGGAACCATCGATATCGGTGTCGATGCGCATACGGCGGCGATCCTGGGTAGCCCGGCGCAGCGAGCCGAGTCCGTCGCCAACTATTTGCGGCAGTTCGACGCCGCGGCGGCGCGCGGGCAGGGCGACAGGGCGTTCATGGCGATGTTCAAGGACGCGTTCAGCCAGCTCGTCGCCGCGCCCGATATATCGTCCTCGGGTGTCGTGCCGATGGGCGGATCGCTTTCTGACGTACAAAAAGCGGTGCTGACGGGGCTGCCGGATTTTGAAGCGTCGGTCTCGCAGGCTGTCGGCGCGCCGAATCCTCTGAAGCCGGGTGAGAAGGACGGATTCTCCTATAGCGTGTCGCAGCAGACCCAGGTGAGTGGCGGCGACGCACTGAATCGCGGCGTCTCCCAGCATCTGCATTCGCAGCTGAGTGCCAGTTACCATTCGCCGCTCGGCGCGGGCGGGACGTTGATGCTGACTTTGGACCCGAAGTCGCAGAACTATTACTACACGCGTGTCGATGATGTGGCCGACAGCCAGACCGATATCGCTTACGAGAAAGGCCGGCTTACACAGGCCTCCATCACTCGTTCCGCCAGCCAGACGACGGATCGCTCGAAGTACGTCATGGCACGGCTCACCGAACAGATCGCCACACCGTACAGCGCGTCGAACACCCGTGACCTGCTGACGCTGCTGCGTCCGTTGGAAGACGATGTGAGCGCGCCGACGCGATTGAAGCAGGCCCAGCGCGACCAGGCGCTGGCATCCATCCACGCCACCGTTGGCCTGGAAGCCGATCCCGGCATGCTCGACTAGCGGTTACTCGTCTACGACGGTCTGTCTATGCGTACGCCGCCACTGACACAGGCCTTACGGACTGTGTTCGCGCCGCGCATGGTACAGGTGCCGGTTCTTTCACGTTCATGGTCCTAACCTCCCGACGTTCCCGCAGCAACGGAGCCTCGATGTGAAAGCCAGCCTGCCCAATCCGACGGAGAAAAACGGTGGATGAGGCACGAGCCCGCGCTACGGGCGACGCGGCCTTTCGGCGGGAAGCCGCGCATGCGCTCAGTACGCCCTTGGGAAGCCTGCTGTTGCAAGCGGAGTTGATCGAGCACTACCTCGCGCAGGGCAGGACAGATCGGGCGCGCGAGGCGGTGGCGACCTTGTTGGCCGATTTCGAGACGTATGGGGAGCGCTTTCGTTCGGTGTTCGCCGCGATGGAGGACATCGCGGAGGATGGGGCCGGTGGAAGCGACCCTCGCACGTGTCTCGCCGAAGCCCTGGGCGAGGTCTCCGCGGAAATCGATTATCGCGGCCCGTCCCCGCGGGTGGCCTTGCCGCCGCCGGCGCTGACCGCGTTGTTGCGGCGCCTGGCGATGCTTGCCGTGACTTCCGGCGATGGGACGACTGCCACCGTGGACGCCGTGACAACGGGCACGCAGTGCCGGCTCTCGCTGACCGTGGAAGGTGGCGGGTCACAAGCTTCCTTCGTGCCGCCGTTCGATTCACCGCGCGGGCTCGATTTCCGCGTGGCTTCGGAGATCGCCGCACGCCACGGTGGAAGCGTCACGGCCGGAGCCACGCCGGGCGTGGTCGTCGTGGTAGCCCTGCCGCTGGAAGCGGACTGATTCCGGCTCATGATTCCGGCGGCGGTGGCCTCCGGTTGACGCTGGGGGCCTCCAGTGCGAGGCGCGACAGTACATCCAGGAGCGAATTGAGCGATACGGGCTTGCTGAGACGGGCGTCGAATCCCGCTTCCAACGCCATCCTCTCATCCTTCTGTCGCCCGAAGCCCGTGAGTGCCACGGCCAGCAGTCCCGTCGCCTGGTCGGACGCACGCACCTGCCGGATGAGTTCGAAGCCGTCCATGCCGGGCATGCCGATGTCGGAAAGCAGGATGTCGTATGTACCGCCGTGCAACCGTTCCAATGCCTCCGCGCCGGATCGTGCGGCGTCCACGTGCGCGCCTTCCAACCTCAGCAACGCGGTGAACGGACCCAGCAATTCCTCCGAGTCGTCCACCAGGAGGATCCGGCGTCCGTCCAACCGCTGTCGTTGCTCATCGTCCACAAGGAACGAAGGCGCATCCTCACGGGCGAGCAAGCCATCGAGGGGAAGGTTGACGGTGAAGCAGGCTCCCTTGCCCGGTCCGTCCGAGCTGGCGGTGACCGTCCCGCCATGCAACTGCACGAGCTGCCGCACCAAGGCAAGGCCGATGCCCAGGCCGCTCGTGGCGCGGTTGCGGCTGGTGGAACCCTGTTCGAACATGTCGAACGCGCGCTCCAGCAGTTCCGGTGTCATGCCCACGCCGTCGTCTTCGACGCGTAGCACGGCCTCGTCGTCCGTGCGTTCGAGCCTGACCTCGATTTGGCCACCCTCGCGCGAAAACTTCGCCGCGTTGCTCAAGAGGTTCCACACGATCTGCTCGACACGCAGGCTGTCCGCGAGCAGCACCATGTCGCCGTTATCCAACCTCGCTTCGAGCGAGATGCCACGCCGCTCGAGTTCCTGGCCCATGCCGGAAACCACCCGTTTAATGCATTCGCCGATGTCGACGGGCGCCAGGTTCAGCGTGAGCTTGCCGGTGTTGAGGCGGGAGAGGTCGAGCAGGTCGTCGATGATCTGCGCCTGGCCTTCGACGGTCTTGCGAATGGCGTCGGCAGCGCGCCGCATGGCGGTTCCGTCGCCCGTGGACGCGCCTCGCGCCACGAGCTCCGCATTCATGAGGATGAGGTTGAGCGGGTGCTTCAGTTCGTGAGACATCACCGCCAGGAACTCGTCTTTCATCTCGACGGCGCTCTGCGCTTCCTTCCGCGACGCCTTTTCGAGGCTCAGCAACTCTTCGCGTTTGCGCTCGCGCTCCTTGTCCAGGGTGACGTCCCGGGCGATCTTCGCGAAGCCCTGGAACTCGCCACGGCGCAGCGGGGTGGTGATGCCGCTGCAGAATATCCGCTGGCCATCGGAACGCAGGTGCCAGCGATCGTCATGGGCGCGGCCGTCCTGCAGCGCCTGGTCCATTTCGTGGCGGAACGCGCCGCGGGCACGATCCTCGGGGGTGAAGATGAGATCGCCGCTCCGGCCGATCGCCTCGTCGGCCGAAAATCCGAAGATCCGCTCGGCGCCCTTGCTCCATGACGTGATGCAGCCGTCGGCATCGGTGGTGATGATGGCGTAATCCTGGGCGCTGTCGGCCACCAGCCGCATGCGTTCGTCGCTGCTGCGCGCGGATTCCTCCGCGGCGCGGCGTCGGGTGATGTCGATGAAGGTGAGCACCGCGCCTTCGATCCTGTCCTCCGCCGTGCGGTACGGAAGGATGCGCACGATGTACCAGCGGCCGTCCTGGCTGCCGACCTCGCGTTCGATCGTGCGCAGCGACTGGAAGGCCTGTTCGGCATCCGCCGCAAGTTCGGGAAAGGCGAGGCTGTGATTGAGGTCGAGCAGGGAGCGGCCCACGTCGGAGGCGATGAGGCGGAAGACGTCGGCAGCGCGCGGGGTAAAACGTTTGATGCACATGCTTCGATCGACGAAAACGGTGGCAATGTCGGTCGAGGCGATGAGGTTCTGCAGGTCGTCGTTGACCTTGGCCGTTTCTTCCACCTTCAGCTTGAGCTCGTGGTTGACGGTGATCAGTTCCTCGTTGATGGACTGGAGTTCCTCCTTGCTGGTTTCCAGTTCCTCCGTGGCAGAGCGCAGCTCTTCGTTGATCGACTGCAGCTCTTCGTTCGATGCCTTCAGTTCCTCGCTGGAGCTCTCCGATTCCTCCACCGTGATCTGCAGTTGTTCCTTCGTGCGCTTCAGTTCTTCCTCTAGCTGAAGCAGCAGCGGTGCCTGCTCCGCCTGCGTGTCGTCCGCCGGCGCGGCTTCCTGGGGCGAGCCTTCGCGGAACACGACGAGCTGGTACCCGGCGTCGGTGTCCTGGTCGCGCACCGGCCAGACCTCCACGCTCGCGGAGATGACGGCGCCATCGCGCTCCAGTGTCACGGCGCGCGAGTGCACGGGCTTGCGTTCCTGAGACGCCTGGAAGAGCGATGTGCGCAGTTCGAGGCGCAGTTCCGGAACGATCATGGAAACCAGGTGGTACGACGGCAATCCGCCCGTGAGCCGCAAGTAGGGTCCCGCGCTTTCCGACATATGGGCGATCGACCCCTCGCGGTCGACCAGGATGCTGGGCGGGGCGTGCTCCTCCACCGCGCGGCGGTGGATGTCGGCCAGCGAGTTCGCGCGGCGCAGTTGCGCGGGAGCCGCGGCTTTCGTCACGGGTTGCGAACGGCCCTCCCACGTCGTCGGTGTCTTCAGGTACAGGCTCGGGGGTCGCGTGGGGGTGGCCCTGTAGATGCGATTCTTCTTGTCGACAGGCGTGAAGTACCGCGCGGCGACGTCAGCCGATTCCGAACTGCCCAGGAACAGGAAGCCGCCCGGGCGCAGCGCGAAGTGGAACATCTCGAGCACGTGCGCCTGGACGTCGCGGTTGAGGTAGATGAGGAGGTTGCGGCAGGTAATGAGGTCCAGCCGCGAGAACGGCGGGTCTTGCAGCACGTTGTGGCGTGCGAAGAGCACCTTCTCGCGAAGCTGCTTCGTCACCTGATAGACGTTGTCGTCGCGGACCATGAACCGTGACAGGCGGGCAGGGGCGATGTCGGCGGCCACGGCAGCGGGGTAGGTTCCCTGGCGTGCATGCGCGACAGCGTCGTCGTCGATGTCCGTGGCGAACACCTGGATGGCGGCTTCCGGCGGTGCGGCCTCCGACAGCAGCATGGCCAGCGAATAAGCTTCCTCGCCGGTGGCGCAGCCCGCCGCCCACGCCCGCACGCGGGAGTCTTCCGTGGCGTTCTCGAACAGCTGGGGAATGACGAGCCGTTCCAGCGATTCGAAGGCCTCCCTGTCACGGAAGAAGTTCGTCACGCTGATGAGCATGTCCTTCAGCAGCGCCGGGCGCTCGGGCGGATGGTCATGCAGGAAGTGCCGGTAGTCCTCGAGCGTGGACAGACCATTGACCTGCATGCGGCGCTCGATGCGGCGCAGGACCGTGGCGCGTTTATAGGCCCTGAAGTCGTGGCCTATCTTCACGCGGAGGATGGACATGATGTCGCGAAGCGCATCCTCGTCGACACCCGGCACGGCCTTCTTGTCTTCCTCGGCTTCCTGCCGGACATCGTCCGTCAGTTCCGGCAGCGCGATCCTCGGCACCTCGCGCACGAGTGCGACGATACGTCCGGGCATGTCCGCCACCGGCAGCACGATGTCGACGGCCCCGGTCGCTATGGCGGCGCGGGGCATCTGGTCGTACTCGGCATCGTCGGGTTGCTGCGCCAGGGTAATGCCGCCCCTTTCGCGGATGCGTGCGATGCCGACCGACCCGTCGGCACCGGTTCCCGTCAGAACCACGGCGACGGCGCGCTCGCGGTGCGCCTCGGCCAGGGTGCGGAAGAAATAGTCGATGGCCACGTGCTGGCCGCGGGACTTGCGCAGCTCGACCAGGCGAAGGTAGCCGTCGTCCATCGAGAGCGCCTTGCGCGGCGAGATGACATACACCTCGTTCTGGCGCAACGGCACCGGTTCGACGACCTGGACGACCTTCATGGACGTCGAGCGCTGGAGGATGCGGTCGGCCGCGCTGTCGTGCTTTGGCGACAGGTGCATCACCACCACGAACGCCATGCCCGGCTCCGCGGGCATGCGTTCGAAGAAACGTGCCAGCGCCGCGAGGCCTCCAGCGGACGTGCCGATCCCCACGACCGGAAAGTCCAGGTGGCTCCTGCGGACTTCGGGATCGCTTTCGGGATCGGGCGGTGGTGGCACTGTCGACATCGCGGGACCTTTGAGAGCGAGTGTCCGATTATTCCCCATATGTCGTCGAATGGGGATGCGGGCCGGACTGGCTTCCTAGCCTGTCGCTTCCTGTTGCAACGTACCGAGGTCCGCCCCCGTCACCGGATCCCGTGTCGGATCCGACTTGCCGCGGACTGCGAACGCGTCCACCGCGGCCTGCTCCTCGGCCGACAGGCCGACGTCGGCATGGCCGTCGCCCCCATCCACGGGGAGACTGTCTTCGGTCGGGGTGATTACCTTGCTGAAGCCCTTGCCCTCGCACCAGGGGCCGGTACGGTCGCCTTCGCCCCGCGATGTGTTGACGTAGGTGTCGGTAAAGCGCGGATCGCCCGGAAGCTTGCCGGGCGGGAAGCTCTTGTCCATGGAATACAGCGCCTTCTCGAAGGACTTCTGGTGGGCGATCTCGCGGGTCATCAAGAATGTAAGCGCGTCGCGCACGCCCGGATCTTCGGTCACGTTGATCAGCCGCTCGTACACGATCTTCGCGCGCGCCTCGGCGGCAATGTTGGAGCGCAGGTCGGCCGTCGGCTCGCCGATGGTGTCGACGTACCCCGCGTGCCAAGGCACACCCGCGGAGTTGATGAGCGCCGGCCCGCCGCCGAACAGTACCTGCGTCACGTGGCTGTCGTTGCCCGCCCCCTGCAAGGCTCGATACATCTCGGCCTGCTGGTCGACGGTCTCGGCAAGCATGCCCTTCGCACCGCGGTTCAGCATGGCGATGATGGAGCCGATGACTTCGAGGTGGCTGAGTTCCTCGGTGGCGATGTCCAGGAGCATGTCCTTCCGGCCCGGATCTTCCTCGGCCAGCGCCTGCGTGAAATAGCGCATAGCCGCCGCAAGCTCGCCCTGCGGACCGCCGAACTGCTCGAGCATGAGATTGGCGAGCCCGGGATTGGATTCACTGACGCGAACGGTGTACTGGAGTCGTTTGTTGTGGTTGAACATGGCTGGCTGCGCTCCTGGTGGCTGGCTTGCTTCGGTCCGCCATCCTTTCCAAAGCCAGGTGCAGGCGGAGGGCAGCCTTGGTGAGGAACGGCTTTACGGTGCTGAATAAGTCAGGCGCGGCGTCATCGCATCCTCACGTGGCCTCGCTGCACGCTGCACGTGGCACTGGCCAGCATGGCGGCTTCCAACCAACCGAAAACAAAGGAGCACATCCATGGCCGACATGCGCGAAAACCTCCTCGACTGGCTTCGCGATGCCCACGCGATGGAACAACAGGCGGAGCAGATGCTGAAGGCGCAAGTCCATCGCATCGAGCATTACCCCGTCGTGAAGCAGCGTATCGAGGAACACCTGCAGGAAACCCTAGGCCAGCAGGAGCTGCTGAGGCAGTGCATCGAACGACTTGGCGGCAAGCCTTCGACGATGAAAGACATCATGGGCAGGGTGGCCGCGTTCGGCCAGGCAGCCGGCGGCATGGTGAATTCCGACGAGATCGTGAAGGGCGCGATGGCAAGCTTTGTGTTCGAGAACCTGGAGATCGCCATGTACACCGCACTCATTGCCGCCGCCGAGACCGTGGGCGACCAGGAGACGAAGCGTGTGTGCGAGCAGATCCTTCCTCAGGAACAGGCCATGGCGCAATGGGTGCTGGAGCACCTGCCGCAGTTGACCGAGGAGTTCCTCGTTCGCGACGCCACGCCGGACGTCGAGGCAAAGCGCTGAGGCGCGAACCTCAGTGGCGCGGCGGCGACTCCTTGTCGCCCCGCGCCCGCTTCGGCGAGTCCACGTTTTCGTACATCTTCTCGTTCATGCGCGCCTGCATGTGCTCCGACATGAACCGGCGCGAGAACACCATGGCCTTGTTCACGGCGCCCGCAACGACCACGCGGTCGCCACCCATGCACGCGCCATAGCCGATTTCGGCCACTTCTTCCGGGTCCATGAGATTCGCCTTCTGGAAGGCGAAACTGTCCTCCAGGTCGCCCTTGGGGAAAAAGTCGGTGTCGGTCGGGCCGGGGCAGAGCGCGGTAACGGAGACGCCGGAACCCTCGAGTTCCGTCGCAATGGCTTCACTCCAGGAGAGGATGAACGCCTTGCTGGCGTGATAGACGGCCATCGTCGGGCCCGGTTCGAAACCGGCGATCGATGCCGTGTTCAGTATCCGACCATGTCCGCGCTGCACCATGCGTGGGAGGAACAGGGACGTGAGGCGCAGCACGGCCTCCACATTCAGGCGAAGGACCGACAGGTGGGTGGCGACGGGAACTTCCGCGTAGTTTCCCTTGAAGCCGTGTCCGGCGTTGTTGACCAGGACGTCCACCTCCCAGCCGGCGCCATCCACCGCCGAGGCGATCGCCTCGAACGATTCCTTCCGTTCCAGGTCCACGGCGATGCGCAGGGTTTCTACCCCATGACGCTGCTCGATGTCACGTGCCAGGACGTCGAGTTCGGCGGCGTCGGGCGCGACAAGACACACCGGATGGCCGTGCATCGCGAAACGGTGCGCCAGGTGCATGCCGATGCCGCTGCTGGCTCCGGTAACGAGGACGCGATTGTTGGCACTGGCATGGGTGGTGTTCATACGCTGCTCCGGTCGTCGCCGCGGCACGAGCGGCACCGCTCGACGCTATCCGCGGCGGCTTCAAGCACACGTGCGGAAGGGATGAAGGGGCGGCACACAGGCGTGAAGGCGTTCGCGAATGTCGTTCCAGGTGCCACGTCGCCTTGGCATGCCGGATACACGACACGGCAAAGGATGCGGAACGCCTTTGAAGGGAGACCGCAATGCTAGCTACCACCTACCGGCGACCCTACCGGGTCAGTGCGCGTCAGGTACCCGACCCCGTTATCGAACACCCCCTCGACGCGATCGTGAAAGTGCTCCGCTCGTGCATCTGCGGCTCGGACCTGCACCTCTACCACGGGCTCGTTCCCGATACGCGAGTGGGCTCGATCTTCGGCCACGAGTTCGTCGGCGAGGTGGTGGACGTCGGTTCCGAGATTCGCAATCTCAAGGTGGGGGACCGGGTGCTCGTACCGTTCAATATCTTCTGCGGCACGTGCTACTTCTGCCAGCGTGAACTCTACAGCAACTGCCACAACGTGAATCCCGCGGCCACGGCGGTGGGCGGCATCTACGGCTACTCGCATACCACGGGCGGTTACGATGGCGGCCAGGCGGAATACGTCCGCGTGCCGTTCGCGGATATTGGGCCGACGGTGATTCCCCAGGGGATGCATATCGAGGACGCCGTCCTGCTGACGGACGTGGTTCCCACCGGGTACCAGGCGGCCGAGATGGGCGACATCCGGGAGAACGACACCGTGGTGATCTTCGGCGCCGGACCCATCGGTATCATTGCCGCCCGTTCCGCCTGGCTCATGGGTGCGGGGCGGGTCATCGTGGTCGACCACGTGGACTATCGGCTGGACTTCGTCCGCCGCTACGCACAATGCGAAACGGTGGATTTCCGTTCGGTCGGCGACATGGCCATCCATATCAAGAAGATGACGGACGGCCTGGGTGCCGACGTGTGCATCGATGCCGTGGGCTGCGAAGCGACCGGCAATATCATGCAGCACATCACCGGAGTGAAGATGAAACTGCAGGCGGGCGCCGCCACCGTGTTGCACTGGGCCATCAACTCGGTGCGCAAGGGCGGGAATGTGTCCATCGTGGGCGTCTATGGGCCAACCTTCAATGCCGTTCCCATCGGCAACGCACTCAACAAGGGCCTGACCTTGCGGATGAACCAGGCGAGCGTCAAGCGGCACCTCCCGCGCCTGATCGAGCACATTCAGGAGGGACGGCTCGATCCGAAGGCGATCATCACGCACCGCGTGCCGTTGGAAGAGGTGAGCGATGCCTACGAGATGTTCTCGCGCAAGAACGACCATTGCATCAAGACCGTGCTCATACCGCCCGGCGCGGAAAGCGCACCGACCACCGTAGCCTGAGGTATCCGCCATGAACCGACCGCAAGACCGCATTCCCGGATGGGGAGCCGACCTCGACCGCGCCAATCGCCCCGGCGTGCCCATGGAGCGCACGCCGCCGCGGCTGGAGGGCGTGCACTGGAGCCAGCCGACGCCGCAGTACTCCGAGGTGGAGATCCTCCAGTCGACCGAACACTTCAAGCGACCGCCCGTATTCGGCACCAGCGTGCCGCCGCGGGGCCTCAGCGGATGGATTCGCCGGCGTGCGTTCCGTCACAGCGAGAACGACCTGCGTCACTGGCTGATGCTGCTGTTCGCGGACCGCGTGGATGTGGTGGAGAGCGTGGTCGCCGACGCACGACGCTCGCCGCGCACGCGGTCGGCGGTGGTGATCGCGGGTGCGACGCTCGCCGCGGCCTGGCTGCTTCGCCGCTCGGGTTCTTAGCCCGCCAGTGCGATGCGGACGATGGACAGCAATGAAAGCACGGCCATCAACAGCAGGGCGAGCCGGGTGAGGATGGCGCTCCAGAATCCGAGCCAGCGCGTGTGGATGTAATCCTCGTAGATATTGCGCAGCCCCAGTTCGGTGTGCCAGCAAACGAGCACGATGAAGGTGGCCATCAACGTGGCGTTCGCAGGGTGGGCGAGGGCATGGCGGACGGTTGCGTAATCCGCATGCATGAGGGTCAGTACCAGCACCACGAACCACACCGACAGGCCTACGAGCACCAGCGACGTGAATTGCATCCCCATCCAGGCCCCGGCGCCCGACTTGGCGGAGCCGATGTTACGTGCACGTTTCAGCGGGTTGCGCAGGTCGCCGGTCATGGGCTGTCTCGTCGAATTGCAGCAAGGATGGGGTAAGAGGGTGCGACCAGTCCAGGTGCGGCGTCAATAGCGCTGCCGTCGTGCCAGCCGGGCGCGTGCCTGAATGAGACGCCGCGTACGAAGATGTCGTCGCCTCATTCACATGGCGAAGCTGGGCGCATGACGCACGTACGCCTAGCATCAGTGCTTCGACGTAACACAGCCCGAAGCGGAGACTACCCATGGCAGTAAAGACGATCGAAGACCTCTTCATCCACGAGCTTTCGGACATCTACAGTGCCGAAAAGCAGCTGACCAAGGCATTGCCGAAGCTGGCCCGCGCAGCCGAGGCACCGGAACTCAAGCAGGCCTTCGAAACCCACCTGGAGGAAACCCAGGGCCAGGTCGAGCGCATCGACCAGATCGTGGAGGCGCTCGGCATCCGCCTGAAGCGCATGAAATGCGCCGCGATGGAGGGCTTGGTGGAGGAGGGCAAGGAAGTCATCGACGAAATCCCGGCCGGCCCCCTGCGCGACGCTGCACTGATCGGCGGCGCCCAGAAGGTCGAGCATTACGAGATCGCGTCCTACGGCACGCTCTCGGCCATCGCGAAGCAGCTCGGCTACAAGGACGCCATCCCTCTACTCCAGGCCACCCTGAAGGAAGAGAAAGCGACCGACGAAAAGCTCACGATACTGGCCGAGCAGGCAGGCAACCAGCGCGCCGCGCAGAAATCGGCGGCTTGAGCCTAACCGGCATCGCTGGACAGGTTTGCACACCGGAGGGCGTCATGCCCTCCGGTTTTGTTGCTATTGCGAAAGGAGCCGATCGATGGGACGTACGGCGAGAACGGTCTTCACCGAGCGCGAGGACATTGCCCGTATGGAGCGCTGGGTGGAAGAGCTTGCGATCAACGCGCGCGTGCGTGTGCATGTCGCGGGAGGCCCGCCCGTGGAGGGCGTGGTAATGGTCACGCCCACCGTCCAGGTATTCAAGGATGCGGACGACGTCGAGGGCATCAACGGCATGGTGAAACTCGAGGATCCGCAGCAGCCGGGATGGAGCGGGCTGGTATGGCTGGGCGATATCGTGAGTGTCGAACACCTTGACTCGGTAACGATGGGCTCGACCAAGGCATAGCGGCTGGCGGCGCGGTATCGGAAAACACCTACGCAGTAGGATGTCAGTGGCCGCTTTCGCCATGTAAGGCGCGGGCCGACACTCCGTGAGGATCAGATACCTCAAGGAGCAAGGCCATGACCATTCTCTCCCTGGCGAACTACGTGCTGGCCGCCAGCCTCTTCCTCGCCCCGCTGGATGCCACAGCGGGTGCTGATAGTCATGCGGCCACACGCACGAGCGTGTCGTCGTTCCCGGCTAAGGAACTCAAGTGGGTGGAGATCGCCGGCACCGGCGGCATCAAGTATGCCAACGTCAGTGGCGACCTCACCGGCAAGGACCCTTACGAAGCGTTCGTCGTCTTCCCCGCCGGCAAGGCGAACCCGTTCCATCATCACACGCAGGCCCTTCCGACGGTCGTCATGAAGGGCACCTTCTATGCCGTGATCGACGGAAAGCGTACGGAGTATCCCGCCGGCTCGTTCTACCGGTTGCCGGCGCGCCTGCCGCATTTCAGTGGGTGCGCCGCAGGTGAGGATTGCCTGCTCTTCCAGTACCAGGCGGACCATTTCGACCTGGTGCCGCTCGACCAGCCGATGTGACGCTCAGCCGGCACCGGCTATGTGGGCGCGCAACGGTTGCGGCGGCACGGGCCGCGTGGCGAGGTACGCAACGAGCGCCGGCAGCGGCATCGGCTCGGCCACGTAGTAACCCTGGATCTGATCGCATCCGTTCTCGCGCAGCCAGGCGTACTGACTCGCGCTTTCCACCCCCTCGGCCACCACGGTCATGCCGAGGGTGTGCGCGAGGGCAATGATCGAGCGGCAGATCGATGCCGCACGGTCGTCGGTATCGACCCCGACCACGAACGACCTGTCGATCTTCAGCGAGTCGATCGGCAGGTCGCGGAGGTAGGCCATGCTGGAGAAGCCGGTTCCGAAATCGTCCAGAGATACCTGGGTCCCTTGCGCGCGCAGGGCTTGTAGCGACGGTACCGCCCGTTCCTGTTCCATGAGGCTGCTTTCGGTCAGTTCCACTTGCAACGCATCGGGCGACAGATGGTGCGCAGCGATGACGGCACGCACCTGGCTGGCCACGTCACTGCGCTGGAACTGCACCGCCGATACATTCACGGCCACCGGCAGGTCGCCGTGACCGGCGGCCGCCAGTTCGAGGCATGCCCGCGCCGCGGCGTCGAGCGTCCAGCTTCCGAGCGGAACGATCAGGCCGGTCTTTTCGCAAAGTGGAATGAACACGCTGGGCGGCACGTAGGAGCCGTCGGACTGGCGCCAGCGGACCAGCGCTTCCAGCTTGCATATCGCGCCGGTCGAGGCGTCCACGATGGGCTGGAAGTGCATCGCGAGTTCGCCCGAATCGATAGCCTGACGCATGCGCGAGGCCATCGTGAGGCGTGCCACGGAACGCTCGGCCATCGCGGGCTGGAAGACCTGGAGCGGCTCCGGCGAGTCCCGTCGGGCGTGCGCCGCCAGCGCGGCGCTGGCGATGACCTGCCCGGCGCGGCGACCATCCGCGGGATGCGACGCCGTGCCGAGTTGCGGGTCGAGTGTGTGGAACGTGTCGTTGACCGCCACCGGTTCGTTCAGGGCCGCCAGCAACTTCGCCGCGATCTCGTCGCGCCGCTGCGGGTCGACGATCGCCACCATGAAACGTTCTCCCGGGCGATGGGCGACCATGCCGTGCGCGCTGCCGATCGCGGCGAACCTCGCCGCCACCTGCCGCAGTACGTTGCGTCCGACCTCCAGCCCGAAGGTGTCGCTGACGCGATCGATGCTGCGAAGGTGGATGTAGATGAGTTCATACCACGCGTGTTCGCCAAGCCCGTGGTCGAGGTATTCGACCAGGGCTTCGGTGTTGGGCAGGCCGGTGAGGACGTCGTGGGTGGCGCGATAGGTAAGGGCACGCTCCGAACGCAGCCGCTCGGTAATGTCCTCGGCCAACACGAGCCTTGCGTCGTGTCCCGCGAAATCGAGGTTCGCCGCGTGGACGCGCACATCGAGCGTCGTGCCATCCTTGCGACGGTGCACCCAGACCTTGTCCGGCTCGACATCGTCGGGTCGGTCTGGCGTTCGAAAGAGGTTCTCCAGGATTCTCGCGTCCTGCAGCGACCGGATGTCGGTGATGCGCATGGTGAGGAACTCGTCGCGCGAGTACCCGTAGTTGCGCACGGCGGCTTCGTTGACCTCGAGAAAGGCCAGGGTCTTCGTGTCGAATACCCAATAGGGCAAGGGGTTCTTGTCGAAGGCGAGCCGGAAGCGCTGCTCGGCATCGGCAAGTCGCGACTGGATCCGCATGCGTTCTTTCATGTCGCGTACCTGCTCGCGCTCCCCGGCCGCCAGCCGGCGATACAGGTACACGAATCCCACGCAGTAGGCGAGATAGAGAAAAACGCCGAAGAACGCGAAGCGGTACCACGGCCCGAGCACGCTGGGCGCGGCTACGCCGACACCGACCCACAGGGGGAACTCGCCGGGGCCGCTTACGGCCACCAGCCGGTCCACGCCGTCGATGCGGCTGATCCTGCGGTCGTCACCCGGATCGAAAGGCTCGAACAGTCTCTCGACGGAGTCGCCGACGACGCCTGGGGAATTCCCCGTGCGCGCGACGATCTTGCCGTAGCGATCGGTGATGGCCGCGACGCCCCCCGTACCCGCGCGCAGGTGCTCCACGATGTCCTGGAACTGTTCGTGCCTGAGGCGCGCGAGCACCCAGCGATTGTCTCCGGCCGAAACTGCAAGCGGCAGCAGCCATTCGCCCTGCCGTGACTCCAGGGGACCCATGCGAAGGCCTCCCTTCGCGGAGGCGTCGTGCACCCAGGCTGGCAAGCCGGGTTCGCCGTCGCCCCGGGTGATGGCCTTGCCGCTTCCGTCGACGAGGAGGAGGTCGGCGATCTCTCCCTGCCGCCTGGCGACACCCGCCATGTTTTCCGAGATGAGCAATGCTGCCCGGTCGGGCACCGTCTTGAGCAACTCGCTGCTGTCGAAAGCGACGCCTTCCATCGCCCTTTGCAGGTTGCGGAGCTGGGCACTCAACAGGCGCTGGCCGCTATCGGCAAACGCCTGGTTCTGCACGCGCGCCGTCTCGACGCGTCGCGTGTAGTCGGTCCTGAGGACGAGAGCCAGCCCGATGCCGAGGACCAGTGCGAGCACACCACCGACCATGCGGACCAGCCGCGCGGAACGATAATGTGCTGTTTCGGGCATGGACGCTCGCCGGCGGCGGTGAGGCATTCACCTCGGGCGAAACTAGCAACCTGCCTGCTCCACGGCAAGTCGCGGTTCGTCACGGAGGCGTGACGTCAAAGATCGACCGAAAGCGGCCCAAGTGGTGTCGCGCAGCAGATCAGCACGTCGCCTTCGGGCGGCGGCGTGAGCGGATCGGGCGCATAGGCGACCGAGCCTTCCACCAGCCCGGACCGGCATGTGTGGCAGACGCCGGTGCGGCACGACCAGCGAACCGGTACGTCGCACGCCTCCGCGAGTTCGAGCAACGACCCGTAACGGGAATCCCAGGCCACGCTCAGGCCACTGCGGTTGAACGTGACGGTCGGCCCCGTGCCGGCCTCCGCGGGCGGGTGCGGCGCCCGGCTTCCCGGCCCTGTCGTGCCCGGAGTGATGGAGGCTTCCACGCCGAAGGTCTCGCTGTGGATATGAGCGTCGTCCGCGCCGAGCGCATGTAGTTCCGCCATCATCTGCCGCATGAAGGCCTGCGGCCCGCAAAGGTAATAGTGCGCATCGGGAGGAAGGTGCATGGCCGCAAGGCGAGGGCCATCGATCCTGCCGCCCACCTCGTAGTCGCGGCCTTCGACGTCGGTAGCGCCGGGTCGGCTGTAGAACAGCATTTCGCGTGAGCCGGGCAGCCTGGCCAGGGCGGCGCGCGCCTCTTGCCGGAACACGTCCTCGCCACCGCTGCGGGCACTGTGGATCCACCAGACCGTGCGGGCCGTGGATTCCGCCGCCAGTGCCTGGAGCATCGGAAGTAGCGGGGTGATGCCGATACCCGCACTGATCAGAACGATCGGCGCGCCATCCGCCACCAGGGTGAAGTCGCCGCGCGGCGCGCTGACTTCCACGTGCCGGCCGGCATCCACCTGCTCGTGCAGGAACCGGCTGCCTTCGCCGTCCGCCCGCTTGACGCTGATGCGGTAGCTCCGGCCCGGAACACCGCCGGATATGGAGTAGCTGCGCAGGATCGGCGAGCCGGCGGGGCCCCGGTCGATGCGCAATGCGAGGAACTGTCCCGGCAGCGCCGGCGGCAACGCCGATCCATCGGCAGCGACGAGCACGAAGGACCGCACGGTATCGCTTTCGCGGTGGACGCTCTCCACGAGGAAGGGCCGATAGCCGCTCCAGGCCGGCCGGGCAGGTGCGGCGTTCGGTGGCCGGCCTTCGTCTTCCAGCATCTTCGCGAACGACTGCTTCCAGCCGGGACTCAGCGCGGGGATGCGCAGCGCCCGCTCGAGTGTGTCGCGCGACTGGCCGGGAAGGTAAAGCAGGGCGTCCACGTCGGCCACCGTGAGGTCTTCCGGACCCTGCGAGATCCGCTCGATGGTGTCGCCTGCGCCGATTTCGCCTTCCTCGATCACCCTGAAGTAGAACCCGGGACGGCGATGCGCCACCAGCAGCGAGGCCATCTGCGGGTTTTCCATCCGGATGCCCACCCGATAGCAGGTGACCCGAGGCTGGGTGACCTCGAAGACCGCGCCGCCGATCCGGTAGCGGTCGCCGACGCGCACCTCATTGTCCGGCAAGCCTTCGATGGTGAGGTTCTCGCCGAAGCGGCCGTATTCCAGGGGTGGGCGACCCAGGAAGGATTCCCAGTAACGATAGGACTCCAACTGGTAGACCATGACGGCGCGATTGGGGCCACCGTGACCCGCGGTGTCGGCCTGGCCGTCGCCGTCGATGTTGAGCGTGCGGACCATGGCACGGCCTTCGACCGGATACTTGAAGATGCCCGTGCGGACGACGCGCCCTTCCCACTCCACGTCCCGGGGCAGTCCAACGTTGACCGAAAGCACGCTCGCCATGTCGTCTCTCCGTTGCGGCGGAAGTATGCGCCGCTCGCGGCGCAGCCGTCGCGTGCCGGGCCGAATGTGAACGCCGTGCATGATCGTCCTGCGATCGTTTCACTTCCGGAAGGGCGCGGCCACACCGATGATCCCGCAATGATCACGTTCAAAGAATCGCTGAAGCTGGGCAACCCATACACGGCGCTGCACTGGTACGACTTCGTCTGCCCGTTCTGCTACGTCAGCCAGAATCGCAACGCGGTTCTCGAGGCCTACGGCATGCACGTGGTCGAATTGCCCTTCCAGGTGCATCCCGAGATCCCCCCGGAAGGGCTGGTCGTCGGCCCTCGCGAGGGGGAGATGTACGAAAGGCTCGAACGCGAGGCCAGGAGCGCCGGTCTTCCGCTGGCGTGGCCGGCAAAACTGCCGAACACCCGCATGGCACTCGCGACCGCCGGATGGGTGCGACTGCATCGTCCCGAGGTTTCCGCGCACTTCAACAAGGATCTGTTCGCGGCTCACTTTGCACTTGGCGAAGACCTGGGCGATATCGCGGTCGTCGACCGTTACGCGGAGCGGCACGGCGTGGACCTCGGCGCCCTCGACCTGGCGCGGGCGGACGGGAGCGCGATGCAGGCGCTGGCTTGCTCGCAGACCATGGCGCATGACCTCGGCGTTCGCGGCACGCCCGCATGGCTGGTGTCGCAGCGGCTGGTGTCCGGCCTGCGGCCGCAGGAAGAGTTCCGACAGCTGGCGGAGCAGGCGGTCAGCGCGCCCGTTCGGGACGCGTGAATACATCGGGATGGCCGCTAAGCCACACGGCCATGTCCTGCAGCAGGTGCTGGGAAGGAAACACCCGTCCGTAGCACAGGACCAGGATGGCCAGCGCGCCACAGCCCAGTACGGCCCTTCGCCAGCCGGTCGCATCCCCCGGTAGTGCCTGCTGCGGAGACAGGCCGCGCAGGAACCAGACCACCACGGCGGCACCGAGAATGGCGCCCAGCCACACTTCCGACGGACTGTGGAACTTCAACGCCAGTCGGGACAGTCCCACGGCGATGCCCACAAGGCAGCCGAAGGCAATGGCCGTCCAGCGCTGGGTGCGCGGCCGGCCACGAACAAGCAGGGCTGCCAGTGAAGGCCACACCAGAATGGCCAGGGCCGTGTGGCCGCTGAAACCCGTGTAGTCGAGCGCCGGCGGCCGGATGCCCCATGCCATGAACAGCAGCTTGGAAAGCGCGACGCAGCCGCCGCATGCGATGGCGGCCAGCAACCAACGCCAGGCGTCGCGCCGCGGAAGTGGAGGTAGCCATAGGCAGATTGCCATCCAGGCGATCATCGGCAGCAGCACCGCGCTGTCACCCATGGCGGTGATGGCCATCCAAATCGTCACGTGCGGCTCTCCTGTCGGTCGTCTATTATGGCCACGCCATGTTCCAACGCATATTGATCGTCTGTATCGGCAACATCTGCCGAAGTCCCACTGCGGAATACCTGCTTCGGGATCGCCTCGGTCCCGGCCACGGCACCATTGTGTCGAGCGCGGGCCTCAGTGCCATGACCGGGCATCCCATGGATCCATCCGCCCTCGACCTGTTGCGCGAGCACGGCGTGGACGGCGACGGACATGTCGCCCGTCAGCTCGACGCGACATTGCTGCGGCAATCCGACCTGATCCTCGCCATGGAACGAAGCCACGTGGATGCCATCCGGCGGATGGCCCCCGAGGCTAGCGGCAAGGTCTTCCTCGTGGACAAATGGCTTGGCAGCCGTGACATACCGGATCCGTACCGCCAACGCCGGCCCGCGTACGAACAGGCGTACGCGTTGATCGAGCAGGGCGTGAACAGCTGGTTGCGCTACCTGTAGGTTCTACTCGCGGATCTTCTCCAGGTTCTTGTCGAACAGGTCGCCGTCCAGGTCGTTGGTGAGGGTGTAGAGGGTGTAGCGCTTGTTGAGGCGCGCGCCGCCGTCACGTATGAGCGGCTCCCAGAGCAGGGTGGCGCGGCTGCGCGAGGAGTGGGGCAGCAACATGTCGAAGGGAATGGACACGTAGATGCCCTTGTCGAAGCTGCCTTCGCCGTATCCGGCGCTGCCGGACTTGTTCGTTATCGTGGCATAGGCGCCCATCCGCGCGCCGTTGGCGAACTCGCGCGACACGTCCACCGTGCTGCCCCAGTCGCCGGCAAGGTAGCGGCCGACGCTCACAGCCACCGTCACGTCGTGGAAGCCCGTGTCGAAATAGGCCGTGGCCTGGCCGGTAATGACGTGGTACCGGCGCAACGAGAAGTCCTGCTCGAAGCCTCGCTGCTTCACCCAGTTGATGTCCGCGCCCACGGCCCAGCGCTCGCCGAACGGCCGATAGAGCACTTCGCCGCCCACGCCGCCATACATGCTTTCCAGCATGCCCGCATACGCAAGGCCATAGAGATCCTGGCCGAGGCGCCGCGTACCCGTGAGCTGGAAGTTCGGCAGGGTGACGTCCGAACTTGTCAGGTACTGGCGCATGTCGGTACGCACGCGGGGCAGGTTGCTCGGAGCGTCGTACTTGAACTTGTCGTAGTTGTTCGCGAGGTTGACGGAGAGCACGCCATCGAGCCACAGGTTCCGGCTGAAGTTGAAGGTGCCCGACGCCGCACCGTAAACCTGGTAGAGCACGAAGGCGTCCGGACCACCCAGGTTCTGTTGGTAGCCGAGCGACACACCGCCGGTGAAACGCTTGAGGGGCGCGCGGTACAACACTTCTTCGTCGCGCGCGGTCACCGGGTCTTGCTCCACGCTGCGGCGGAAGTCGGCCAGGGCGAGACGATCGTCCAGCAACTCGACGAACCGCGGACGGTGCACGCTGGTTTCCACCATGGGCAGTCCGTTGCGTTCGCTGGCCACGGTCAGCCAGCCGATGCTGTCGTCCACGCGACGATCGATGATGCGAGTGGCGCGACCGACGCCCTCGGCTGGGTAGAAGAAACGTTCCTGTTCGCCATGGATGACCAGCTCGGAACCACGCCTGCCGATGCGCGACACGTCGATACCCGCGTTTTCGTGCAGCCTCTCGGCCACCGCTTTCCAGTCGACCTCGGCCGGCGCCTTCCTTTGCGGAAGCGGAACGTCCGAAGGAGTCGCATCCGTGGTGGCTATAGGCTCCGGCTTGGGATCGAAGACCTTCGGTGGGTCGACGTGCGTTGCAAGATTGCTGTGCAGGTTGAGTCCCGCCGTCACCACGTTGCCGCGTTCGTAGCCCACGGTGAGGTCGACATTGCGATTGAGACGGAACACCGCGCCGAGGTTCACCGGCCAGCGCTGCGGCTGGTTGTTCTTCTGGGGCTGGTGCTTGTAATCGTTGCCGTCGAGCTCGGCCTTGAGGATCAGCCAGTCCCATGGCGAGCGGTATTCCACGCCGCCGAAGAACCCGGGGCGTCCGCGCAGGAACTTGTTGATGCTGAACTTGCCCGTGCCCGTGCCGCCGGTGGGCCGCGTGCTGAAGCGGTCGCTGAGGATGTCGAGCGGATTGGCGATGTCGCCGCGCGCGCCCATGTATCCCCAGGCCAGGCCAAGGCTGAAGTCGAACGGCCCCGCACGCTTGCTCGCCACCACGTATTCGCTGGAAAAGAGGCCCGTGCCGCCGACGTCGCGTGCGCCGACCGCCACCGCGGGCAGCCAGCGGCTTTCCTGCCACAGGCGCACCTTGGCGTCGATGGACTTGTCCTTATAGGTCTGGCTGCCACTGAGCGAACGCGGACCGTAGAGACGGTTGCTCACATTCGTATAGCGGAACGACCCTTCCAGCCAGGGCAACGGCTGCATGGAAACGTTGTAGTTCGTATACGGCGTGGTGCGGCTGAGCACGAAACTGAACTCGCCTTCGTCCGCCATGCGTGCGGTCGGCGTCTGCAGCAGTCCCACGCCGCCGAAGTCACTCTGCGTATAAGTCTCTTGCGCATGCGCCAGGGACACCCCTCCGGTGAGCAAGGCGAGTGCGGTGCGGCAGCAGCGATGCAATGCACTGCGCCGCATCAGGGTCCCCCGCCGTCGCCCGGCACCTGGGTGGCCAGGAAGTCCGCCACGTCCCGATTGAACGTGTCGTCCGCCGCACCAACGATGCTGCGCCGGTCGAACGGAACATAGATCCAGGCCCCGGGTGCGAGTGGCCGCGGTGGGTCCCTGTTCCATAGGGCGACGCCCTGCTCGAAGACGGCGCCGTCGGGTTGCACCACGAAGATCACGTTGGGATCGGCCGCTGCCGACGCGGGGCACGCGGCAAGGTAGCGGCGCGCGTCCTGCATGGGTACGTGCGGCACGTGGCATGCCTTGTCGACGGCGCCGACCACGCGTACGTCGGCGGGGCGATCCGGATACACCAGGGTATCCCCGGCCGCCATGGGCCAGTCTGGCGATCGCCCGGCCTCGAGGCGGGCAGGGTCCAGCGAAACACCCGTTCGCCGCCCGGTAATGGGAAGGCTGGACAGCCAGGACTGGAACGACTTGCCGGCCTCGGACAGGGTCAGGTTGCCGTTGCCGAGCGCCTTGTTGCGAATGGCGCCAAGCTCGTAGACCAGGCCGGCCCGGAGACGAAGCTGCTCGCGCCGCTGGCCCGGTTGCAGCCATGCGGCACCGGCAGTGTATGCGTGCGGAGGCGCCTGGCGAGCCGTGGCGGTGGAGAGCCGTTCGCCCTCGGCGGTGGCCGTTGCGGCGGGCAGCCCTCTGTCCGTGGCGGAAGCGGACTCCCTGTACGGCTGCAACTGGATCAGTTCGAGGGGCAGCCCGGGCGCGACATACTGCCGGCTCTTCCAGATGAAGCCGTCGGCCGGGTCGACCCAGTACCGGTTGGTCATGCTGGTGCCGAGCGAGGGCGCCGTGACGTGCTCGTCGACCCGGCGAAGCCGGTGGACCGTGCCGAGGATGTCGACGTCTTCGATCGATTTCGGCTCCAGCGTAGCGCGCAGCTCGATGCCGTAGCGATACCCCGGAGACCAGTCGACACGGCGCGTATAGGTGACTGGCGCAGTCAGGTGCTGCAATCCGTCATGGAACGGATCGCTGCCGGGGAAGGCTGTACTTTCCAGGTCCTGCGGCAGGCCGACGGTCTTGACCACGAGCCCATCGCGGGTGAACAAGGCATCGCGACCCGCGCCGTACCAGCCCAGTTTCCCGTTGGCGACATGGGTGAGGATGAGGATGGCCTCGCCGTCGGGACCGTTGGCCTGCAACTGGAAGTACGGCGTGGCCGCGACGGACGCGGCCGTGGGGTGCACCGTCTCGCGCCGCGTTGCCAGCCGCAGCGACTCGAGGCTGCCGCGCGACACCGACGAACATGCCGTCAGCGCGGCCAACACCAGCGCCAGGACGCCGATGGCGACACGTCGCGACAGACGCATGGAAGGGCCGCGACGGCGCACGATCGCCTGTGCTCTCAGCGTCGCAACGAACGGCCGCGACCAATGCCGTAGTAAGCAATACCGGCGTCTTCCACGGTCCTGGGATCGTAGAGGTTACGACCGTCGAACAAGGCCGGGCTTTTCAACGCGGCCTTGATCCGTGCGAAGTCCGGACTGCGGAAGGCTTTCCATTCGGTGACCAGGGCCATGACATCGGCGCCATCAAGCGCGTCGTAGGGATCGTCGCAAAGCACCAGGTCGTCGCGTTCGCCGTAGATGCGGCGTGTTTCCGCACGCGCTTCGGGATCGTAGGCACGTACGCGGGCCCCGGCGGCCCAGAGAGCCTCCATGAGTTTCCGGCTGGGCGCCTCGCGCATGTCGTCGGTGTTCGGCTTGAATGCCAGTCCCCACAGGGCCACCGTCTTGCCCTTCACGTTGCCGTCGAAATACTCGGAGATCTGCGCATGGATGCGCGTCTTCTGGTCGGTGTTCACGGCCTCGACCATGGCAAGCAGCCGCGCGTCGTAGTCGTGGCCGCGGGCGATGCGTTCCAGCGCCTGCACGTCCTTCGGGAAGCACGAGCCGCCGTATCCTACGCCGGGATAAATGAAGTGGTAGCCGATGCGCGGATCGGCGCCGATGCCCTGGCGCACCAGTTCCACGTCCGCACCGACGCGCTCCGCGATGTTCGCGATTTCATTCATGAAGCTGATCTTGGTCGCGAGCATGGCGTTGGCGGCGTACTTGGTCAGTTCGGCGGAACGCTCGTCCATGACCACCATGCGGTCGTGATTGCGGTTGAATGGCGCGTAGAGCTTGCGCAGGCGTGCAATGGCGCGATCGCTCGACGACCCGACCACGATGCGGTCGGGACGCAGGCAATCTTCCACCGCGTCGCCTTCCTTCAGGAACTCCGGGTTGGATACCACGTCGAAGTCGGCCGCCGCCCCGCGCTCCACCAACACGTCGTTTACCGCCTGGCGCACGCGACCCGCCGTGCCCACCGGCACGGTGGACTTGTTCACGATGACGGCATAGCGATCGAGGTGTTCGCCGATGGTACGCGCCACGCCGAGAACGTACTTCATGTCGGCGCTGCCGTCTTCGTCGGGCGGCGTACCTACCGCGATGAAGATCAACTCGCCATGCGCGATGGCCGGGCCGGGATCGGTGGTGAAATCCAGCCGCCCGGAAGCATGGTTGCGCTTGACGATGGGCTCGAGACCCGGCTCGAAAATGGGGACTATGCCCCGGCGCAGCCCTTCGACCTTCGCCTCGTCCACGTCCACACATACTACGTGATTGCCCATTTCCGCGAGGCAGGCACCGGTGACCAGACCCACGTAGCCGGTGCCGAAGATGGTGACCTTCATTTATGTCGCCCGTACAGTTTCGATAGGGGGAGGAACGGACGCGCTCAGAGCTGGCTGTCGCGATCCAGGTTGTATTGCGCGGTAGCCGCGTTGCTGATCAATCCAGAGAAGGGCAGCAACTGGCTGATGAAACGGTTCCAGCGGGTGATGCCGGCCGGACCGACGAACACGACGTCGCCGGGCTTGACGGCGAACTGCGAGGCCACCGCGAATGCGGATGGCGAAGTGCCGTCGAGCTGATAGATGGTGGCCGGTGCCTTCTCGAAGTCTTCGACCCCACGAATCACGTAAACGGATTTACCGCGCGCGCTGGTCTGGTTGAGGCCGCCCGCACGCCCCAGTGCCTGGGTGAGCGAAAGGTCGCTGGTCTTGAACGCGATGGCCTGGGGCCGAAGCACTTCGCCGATGACGTAGGCTTCGTGGCGATCGTTATAGGGCAGGTAGATGCTGTCGCCGCCCTTGAGGTAGATGTCCTGGCCACCCTCGGAAGAATGCGAAAGCGCATCGAAATCGAGGTGGTATTCGTGGTTGTCCCGCCGCAGGACCACATTCGAAAGATCGGCAAGCTGCGCGTTGACACCGGCCGAGCCGATGGCCTGGCCCAACGTGAGTGGCGTCACGGTGATGTCCTGCGGGTCAGTCTTCACGAACGCGCCGGACAGCGTGACCTTCTGGCTGGCGAAGTTGACGATGCTGATGTCGACCTGTGGCTTCTCGATGTACTTCGTCAGTTTATCGGTGATGGCCGTGCGCAGTTCCTCCACCGTGAGGCCGGAGGCGTGCAACAGGCCGACATACGGATAGAACAAGGTGCCATCGGGACGGACGAGGCGGCCGTTCGCGGCGGTCTGTTGCTGCGAACCGGCGGGGGAAGTGAGTTCCGGATGCTCCCACACCGTGATGTAGAGGGAGTCGCCGGGGCCAATCCGGTAGGAGTCGGGCTTGTAGGCGGTGAGGGCAGGGTCGATGCCGGGCGCGACCGCGCTGGCGCGATCCATGGCGATCAGCTTGGGAGTGATGGGAACAAGCTGGTAGCGGCTGCCAGTTGCGCTTTCCTTGTCGTTCAACTCGCCGGTTTTCATGTGCTGGCCGGGTGCGAGGATGCATGCTTGCAACAAGAGGCAGCACCCGGCCAGACCGAGAGTCGGCAGGAACTTCATCGTTTACGGGGTCCTTCGATCGTGGCGCCTTCCTGGAGGAGGCCATCGATGTACTTAAACCGATCCAACATTAACCGATCGGGAATATGAACGGCCATCTAGACGTCCAGACGCCTGACCAAGCGATCAGTGCGTGCCACCGGTGCCGCCGGTTCCTCCCGTGCCACCTGTGCCGCCCGTACCACCCGTTCCACCGGTGCCGTCGTTACCCGTACCGTTGGCGTCGTTGGCCGTGGCACCCGACGCGGCGGCCACCGCAGCCGTGCCGCGCCCCATGCGCGCGGGGGAAATGGCGCCTTGGGCGGCCTGCTTGGCCTGGTTGGGCGTGGCGACACGGGGCTTTTGCGTGTTGTTCGGCGACGCGTTATCTGCATTCGCCGGTCGCTGGCTCTGCGCGAGAAGCGGCGCTGCCACAGCCAGCAGGATGCACGCTACAAATAGACGTCTCATTGGCTTTGTCTCCGAGGGGGAAGGGGTGAAGCGCACCGCGTTCATGAACGCGTTTTCACACACGCGGTGCGCACTGCATTCACCGCCAACTATGTTCCCTGGTCAAGGCAATCAGCTGAACGCACGCTTCGGGCCACTCTTTTTGTGACACCACTCCCAAATTTCGGGATGCTGGATTGCGCGATGTTTTGCGTGCGATGCAGCATGGGCCGTCGGACTGGATAAGTACGACATTTCTGAGATCGCGCCTTCTGTGCTGGAGGCGCGATCCGAAACGTGTTGGTCCGGCTGCTGTCCATCGACAGGAAGGCCGGGCCTACAGTGGGGACACGTACCTAGGGAATCCCGCCATCCCGGCGCCTCCCGCTCCGGCAGAAGGTACTTGTCATGCAATTGTCTAAATTCAACGCGTTACTCGATCTCGAGATTCGTGCGAGCGATCCGATCTGCGCGATCCTGGCGGCGTACCTCGCCTATTTCATCCGCTTCGACACGTTGCGGATGAGCAGCTTCTATGTCGTCGCGCTGATCATCCTCATGCTGGCGACGCTTGCGGCGTCCATATTTTTCCGGGCGTACGAGCAGCCGTTGGGGGAGCGTTCATTCGAGCAGTATTGCCGCATTGCAGCATCGTGGGCGGCCGGCTTCGCGGCGCTGCTTGCGCTGGGCTACCTGCTGAAAGTGGGCGAGCTGTACTCACGTGGCTGGGTGACGCTCACCTTCTTCCTTGGCCTTGCATTGATGGCTGCCGTACGGCAGCTGGCGGTCGCCGCGCTGTGGTACCTGCGCCGCCGCGGCGTTGGCATGCGACGTTGCCTGCTCATCGGCGCAACGGACTCCGGCCTGCACATGGTTCGCCAGGCAAGGGCCAATCCCGCGCTCGGCATGTCCATTACCGCTTACGTCACCACGAACTACGATCAGGGCGTTCCCGACGCCGTTCCCTGCGCGGGCTCGCTGCTGCACATCGACGAGATTCTCGACCGGGGCCAGTGGGACGAAGTGCTCGTGGCGCTTCCCGTAAGCGCCCACCGTGCGATCGGCTATGCGTTGGATCGCATGGAAGAGCGCGTGGTCACGGTCAAGTTCGTGCCCGACATGCTGGGCCGGCAGCTCATCAATCATCGCATGGTGGATTGTGGCGGCGTGCCCATGGTGACGTTGCGTGACAGCCCGCTCCTGGGTCACGCGTGGCTGCTCAAGGCGATCGAGGATCGCACGATAGCGGCCGTCATCCTGCTCATGATCAGTCCGCTGATGCTCGCGCTGGCGATCGGCGTGAAGCTCTCGAGTCCGGGTCCCGTGCTTTATCGGCAGCGCCGCGTGGGCCTGGATGGCAAGGAGTTCGAGATGCTGAAGTTCCGCTCCATGCCCGTGGACATGGAGAAGAACAAGGCGGTGCAGTGGGGTAACGCCCAGGCCAAGACCACCACGCGCTTCGGTCGCTTCATTCGGCAGACCAGCCTCGATGAACTGCCGCAGTTCATCAACGTGCTTCGCGGCGACATGTCCATCGTCGGGCCCCGGCCGGAACGGCCGATGTTCGTCGAGAAGTTCAAGGGCGAGATCGCCGGCTACATGCACAAACACCTGGTCAAGGCCGGTATCACCGGTTGGGCCCAGATCAATGGCTGGCGCGGCGATACGGACCTGGTCAAGCGAATCGAATACGACCTCTACTACATCAACCACTGGTCGCTGGCGTTCGACCTGCGCATCATTTTCCTCACCATCTTCAAGGGTTTCGTGCACAGCGAGGCACCGTCGGCCGTTGCGCCGAGGGTGGAGGTGCGGGTCGAGGAAGCAGGATAGGCACCTTTGTTCACTTTACTGCGGGGTATCGATTGAAGTTTCTCATCTGTGGCGGTGCGGGCTATGTGGGCTCGCACATGGTGCGTTACCTGGTCGAGAACCAGCATGATGTCGTCGTCTACGACGACCTGTCGACAGGGCACCGCGAGGCGGTGCCCGACGACGTGCCCTTCGTTCACGGCGACATCGGCGACGCGGTGACGCTCTGGCGGCTGTTTGCCACCCACCAGTTCGACGCGGTGATGCACTTCTGCGCGCGCTCTCTGGTCGGGGAGTCGGTCGTGGATCCCTACCAGTACTACCGCAACAACGTGGCCAATACGCTGATGCTCCTGTCGGCGATGCGCGAGGCGGGTATCCAGCGCCTGATCTTCTCCTCCACGGCGGCCGTATTCGGCAATCCGATCAGCGACACCATCGACGAAACGCATCCGACCGAACCCATCAACCCCTACGGCCAGAGCAAGCTGATGATCGAACGCGTGCTGGCGGACGCGTATCGCGCCTATGGCCTGCGTTCCGTGGCCTTGCGTTATTTCAACGCCGCCGGTGCGGACCCTTCCGGCACGATCGGCGAATCGCACCACCCTGAAACCCACCTCATCCCGAACCTCCTGCGGGCGGTGCTGGGCAATGGTCCGGGGCTCAAGGTATTCGGCGACGACTACGACACCCGCGACGGCACCTGCGTGCGCGACTATGTGCATGTCAACGACCTCGCGGCAGCGCATCTCCTGGCCGTGGAATACATCGAGGAGAACGAGGGCGCGTTCACATTCAACCTCGGCAATGGCGAAGGCTTCAGCGTCCGTGAGGTCATTGCGGCGGCCCAGCGCGTCACGGGCCGGGACGTGCCGCACGCGATCGCCGCGCGCCGTCCGGGCGACCCGCCCACGCTGGTGGCGTCGAGCCAGCAGGCGCGCCAGATGCTCGGCTGGCAGCCGCGAATCGGCATGTTGGACGACATCCTGGACAGCGCATGGCGCTGGCACCTGGAACCGCGCTACTGAACGCACGGCCGAAGCGGCTCCTCCGGGAGCCGCTGTAGCGGCAGGTAAGGCTCGCGCCTCAGCCCAGCCTGGCGATGCGCTCCAGGGCGTCCGGCACCGGCTTGCCGTCGGCGAAGCACGCCTTCACCAGCGCGTTTACTTCCGCCAGCGTGGGCCGGTGGGTGCGGAAGCGGTCGAGCACCTGCTTGTTGTCCGCCGGCGTGCCGCGCATGCCGGCGGCGAAAACATGGTTTTCCGCCATCCGCGTCTGCGTTGCCAGGTTCATCTCCACGCCGGGTGACCGGGGCGCGATCACGATGTTGTCGTGGATCGCCGTGCCGCTGGGAACGCCCTTCCAGCTTGTCGCCTTGAAGACCGTCACCTGGGATTCGGCATCGGGCTTCTCGGGAATGATGATGATGTTGTTGTAGATCTGGGTGCCGTCGACCGGTCCGGAGATGCGCAATGATGCGCTTCCGGTCTTGCGCAGTGCGTCGTTGATGCTGACGTTGTAGCGCACGATCGTGCCGCTGTTGCCGATGCCTTGCGCGTCCTTGCCGTCGTTGCAGACCAGGGCCATGCCACCGACGTTGTCGTGGCTGTAGTTGTACTGGATGATCGTGCCGCGGCAATGGAAGTCCGCGTCGTACGCCTGTCCGTCAGCGGTGGCGCGGTGACCGCTGACCTCGTTGTACTGGATCAGCGTGTCGTCGCAATCGAATGGCCAGATGCCGGCGGCGGCCTCCCCGCGGGGCAGGTCGCCGCATTCGCTGACCGTGTTGCGCTCCACGAGCGCGCCACGGCAACCTTTCACCAGGATGCAATCCCCCGGAACGCCGCGAAGGCGGTTGCCGCGAACGACGACACCTGTCGCGAGCCCGCCGTCGCGGGTGCCCGCCCGCAGGAAGAGAATGCCGTCGCGTTGGCATCGCTCGATCGTATTGTTTTCGATCGTGAGGCCATCGTGGCGCGTGGGACGCGTCTTGCCCTTGACCTCGACCAGCACGGCGCTGCCTCCGCCGTCCTTCTTGACGGGCGAGCCGTTGACGTCGTGAATATGCAGGCTTTGCAGGACGATGCCGTGGACGACGCCGGCGTCTTCGTGCAGCAGGTGCACGGCCGTGCGCCGTGGGGCGGCTTGGGCGCCGTGGTTGGAGATCGCCAGGTTGCGTAACGTCCAGTACTCGACGTTGCGCAGGAGGACGGTCGACGCGGCGCTTCCGTCCGCGTGCAGGTGCGGGGCGTCGCCGTCGCCGTACGCATCCACGACGATGGGCGCACCCGCGCGACCGGAGCCCTTGGGCGCGAATACACCGGGATAGTCTCCGCCGCGCTTGAAGAAGACCTGGTCGCCCGGACCGAACGAGGCTTTATTGAGCTTGTCGAGGCTGCGCCAGGCCAGCGCGGCACTGCTTCCGTCGCGCGCGTCGTCGCCCGCGGTGCTGTCCACGTAATAGCGTTTTCCGGCCGCGGGTGCGGCGGCAAGGGCATCGACGGGCAGCGTGGATGCCAGGACCAGCGTGCAAGCCGTTTGCTTTAGGAACGTGCGACGATCCATGGCGGCCTCCGGGTCAGCGCCGTTCGCTGAGCGAGTACCGATAGACGCCGCCATGCTTTTTCAGCATGTAGGCGAAACCGGCCAGGTGCTTCAACGTGAGCTTCGAGAACTTGCGCGTGCGCCGCTTGTAGTCGTGGATGACGGAGATTTGGCGGCTGTAGTAGTTGCGCAGGCCCATCTTCCGCGTGCGCACGCAGAATTCGGCGTCCTCGGGCCCGAAGAAGATGCGGTCGTCGTATCCCATCAGCAGTGCGGCCACTTCCTTGGTGAAGGTCTGGTTGGCACCCAGCACGTAGTCGACTTCCATCGGGTCGTTCCCGTCGTCGAAGCGCGTGTCCAGCATGAGGTGCCGCTCCAGCTCGCGGCGCACGAATCCCAGCCGGCGGCTCAGCGGGACGCGCGCCGCGATGGGCTGGTAGAAACGCGGGAACCGCCGTGTCGAATCCTGGCGGCTGCGATCGATGTTGAGCAGTTCGAAGCCCACCACGCCAGCATCGGGATGCGCCTGGAAAAACTCGTCGACGATGCTGCCGGGGTCGTCGGTCAGGAAGATGGTGTCGTTGTCGAGTGTCATGCAGTACTTGCCGCGGGCGAGGAACAGGCCGCGGTTGCGTGCAGGCCCCACGCCGAAATTGCGCTCCAGCGGGAAGTAACGGATTTGCGGCAGGGTGGCGACGAACTCGGCGCTTCCGTCGGCGGAGCCGTTGTCGACGACGATGACTTCGTCGCGGGAAAAATCTACCTTGTCCAGCAGCGAGCGCAGGCAGCGCTCGAGGTTGCCCCGCTCGTTCCAGGTGATGATGACGATGGACAATCGCACGGCGGCCTCGCTCATGACGGCGCTCCAACAGGGGTCGTGGGTAGGGAGGAGGGAGTGATGACGGCATTGGCCTTCACCACGAAATTATCCGGAATGACCACCGGGCCGAAGATGCATGCACCGGTGCCGATGGTCACGTTGTCGCCGATGATCGGCGTGCCATCGCCCGGCCATCGGTTCCCGATGCATACGCGGGCATACAGCGTGCAGTTCGCGCCGATGGTGGTCTTGCCGTTCACGATGACGCCGAACGCGTGATAGATCACGAGCCCGGGGCCGATCGTGGCCGTGGTCGGCAGGTAGCACTTGTGGACGAACTCGGCCAGTTTCTCGAAGACGCGCAGTGGCGCGTGCAGCCGGCTTCCGCGAGCAGTCGCGATCAGGCGGTAGCACAGGATGACCCAGAACGACTGGTCCAGCATCCACCACAGCATGCCCCGGTAGCCGGGCATGGACTTGTAGCGGCGAACGTCCGCGCGGAAATCGTCAAGCATGGTGCGCCACCGCCGGGAATGCTTCTTCGCGTCTGCTTCTCGATGCTTGTCGCAGCCGGGCGCGACGCAGGTCGTCCCGTGCGTAGAACATGCCCACGAAGAACCAGAAATACGCCTCGTAGCCGCTGAATTCGATGAAGGCGAGCATCAGGTACAGGAGAAGGAAAGCCTTGAGATTGCGCTGCTGTCCCTCGGCCGGGCGGAACAGGATGTGCCCCACCATGAGCAGGAAGAGAAGCAGCGACTGTATGCCGCCTTCGAGCAGGAACTGGAGGTAGATATTGTGGACGTTGTTCTCGACGAAGGTGAGCCCGGAAATCTGCTCCATGAGCGGAACGCCGTTGCCCACGCCGTAGCCGAACAGGTTGTGTTCCAGCGCGAGGGTGGCGCTGTTCCAGAGGGCCAGGCGTCCCACGTTCTTGTGCTCGAGCTGGGTTTCCGCCTGCAGGTTGAAGCGGTCGAGGACAGGAATGTCCACAACCGACGACAGGACGAGGCCCCCGACGAGCACGACCATCGCCACGCCGATGAAGGTGTAGAAGTAGTACGACCGTGTCTTCCTCGCGCGATAGGCGGCGATGCCGATCGACACGGCCGCACCGACGAGGCCGGCGCGCGAGAGCATGGTTGCGCTGGTGAGGAAGGCGATGCCCGCCGCTATGGGATAGGCGCGTGTGCCGAGCAGCAGGATGGACAGGAGGGCGAGCAGGCTGGCTTCGATATTGCGGCCGCCAGTGGACATGTAGAGAATGCTGGAGGCGCCTTCCGTGCGGGCATACACGGCGCCGAGCTGGCCTGCGTATACCGCGTCGCGCACCAGGATGAACGCGATGCAGCAGCCGAGAATCCACACGAAGATGCGGCGCAAGTCGAGGTCCGGAAGCTTTCGTCCGAACACCGTGCCGAGAAAATAGGAAGCGGCCACGAACACCACCAGCGTGGACCGCATGCCGCCCCCGTACACCGCCGCCGCACCGATCGACGTGGCGGCCAGGGTGGCAATGAAGGCGGTGGCCGGATTCAGCTTGAGGTAGCGCAGTGCCGGAAAGTAGAGCATCGGCATCAGCAGGAGGAGGATATGGTAGACGTTCACGTGCGACTTGCTGGCCGAGCTGTGCGTCAGGGGCACCTGCACGAACAGCATGGCCATCAGCGCCACGGCGGCGGCACGGGTCTTGTTGATCTTCATCCGATCGCCACGCCGAAGAACTTGTGCAGCAGCAGCTTCACGGTCGATTTGTAGCCGCCCAGGGAGACATTGCGCACGATCTCGGCCAGGGGCGGCCGCTCCCGATTCATCACGTACTGGATGTTGCGGTGGTTGCGCCGCTGGTCGGCGTTCATCAGCCGCTCGTGCTTGGCGATGAAGCGCCCACTACCCTCGGCACGCTTGCTGGAGTTGCGGATGCGTGCGCGCGAGCGGTCGTCGTCCACGAAGGAGAGCAGCGTACGCGCCCGTACCGCGGGTCCGAAACGCTCCGCCAGCCGGATCCACATGTCGTAGTCCTGCCAGGCGGGCATGTCTTCGTCGAAGCCGCCGAGCTCGCGCATCCGCGACAGCTCGGTCAGCACCTGGTTGCCCGCGAGGTTCGCGTACAGCAGGGCCTGGAGGTCCAGCGGGTCCGCCTTGGCGAGTTCCGCCTCGTCATGGACGCGGTCGCGCAGCGCCGCCACGTCGGACACCGACTGGAAGTACCGGAACCGGCTGCACGCGAACGACGGCCGATGCCGGCGGTAAAGGTCCACCAGGCATTCGATGCGCTGCGGATGGAAGAAGTCGTCGTCGTCCAGGCCGGTGACATAGGTACCGGAGGCGTGCTCGATGCATCGGTTGCGCGCGCGGCAGGCACCTTGCGGCGTGTCGTTGCGCAGCACGGTGAACTTGCCCGGGTAGCAGCGGGCGTACCATGCGAGCACCTCGGGCGTGTCGTCCGTCGAGGCCTCGTCGCATACGAGGATCTCGATTCTCGGCCAGGTCTGTTCCAGCACGGAGTCCAGCGCCCGCCGCAACAGGGCGGACCGGTTTCGCGTGGGAACGTAGACGCTTACCAGGGGTACGGTCGTGTCGATCATCAGGCACCTGCCGGCTGCGCGATTCGGGAGAGCCACGCGTCCCTGTTGCGCCAGACCACCCATAGCAGGGACGGCGTCACCAGGAGGAAGCGGACCACGCTCGCCTTCCAGTCTTCACCGGGATAGAGGGCCACGGCGAGCATGAGGAAGGCATAGGGCACGAAACTCTCGACGGTCCACGAACCGAAGAACTCGCGTGCCGTGATCTGGATGATCTTCGAGGAAAAGAAGTAATAGGAGAGGACGGTTGCCAGCACCTGGCTGACGGCCAGCGCCACCGCCATGACTTGCAGGGAGCCCGAGTACGCGCCGATGACCGTCACCAGAAGAGCCACGCCGCAGATCTTCAGGTTCCAGCCGAATTCGATGTCCGACCGCCCGAGGCTCTGGCTCAGCGCGCCGATCAGCGAGCCGAGCGGACGCAGCATGCCGAAGAGCAGCATGAGCGGAATGAGCTGCGACACACCCGCATAGCGCTGCCCGTACAGGATGGTCACCGCCGCGGGCGCGAAGACCGCCAGCATGATGAACACGCCGGCGGCGGCCACAGACACCACGCGCAGGCCGGCGAGGTAGAGGTTGCGGAGTGCGAGCGGATCGTTCTGTCGCGTGGCCAGCCTGGGGAGCGCCAGGCGCTGGACCACCGGCATGATCAGCTTGGTGGGTTGCAGTACCAGTTCCTTGGCCAGCGAATACACGCCCAGGGCGGCCAGGCCGAGGAATTTGCCCAGCACGATCTGGTCGGCCTGGCTGCGCAACTGGTTGATCACCTGCGAGCCCAACTGGAACGCGCCGTACCGCAGCGCCTGCCGCACGATGGCGCGGTCGAACCCGCCACCCGGATGCCAGTCGCGATCGGCGGTGACCACGAAGCAGACGAGCCGGACCAGGCTGTTCACGATCATCGCGTACACCGCCGCCTCGATGGACGCGCCGAACGCGAGCACCAGCACCAGCAGGGTGGCCAGTCCGCTCAGGCGGCCAAGCACTTCGATCCGGGCCAGGCGGGGAAGCCGGAACGACTTGATCAGGCTGGCCTGGTATTGCGCGGCCAGGCCGAGCAGCACGAAGTTCACGGTGGACAGCCGCAGCAGGTCGCCCAGTTGCGAAGACCCGTAGAAATCCGCGATGGGGTAGGAGATGCCGAACAGCACCAGGGCGGACGACGCTCCCAGCCCCGCACTGATCACGAACAGCGAGGTGCGCTCCCGGCGGGTGATGTCTTGGCGATGCACGAGATAGCTGCTGAGGCCCATGTCCTGCAGCAACGTAGCGATGGCATTGACCACGTTGACGATGGCGAGGGCGCCAAGCAGGTGGGCGTCGACGTGGTGGGCGAGCACGGCGATCTGGAGCAGCTGGCTCGCAGCGCTGACGATGGTGGAACCGGCGGTCCAGAGGGCATCGCGTCTGGCGGAAGGCATGGCGCGGATCTCCTAGACCAGGCGAGCGGCGAGCTGGTCGTGCAACCGGCTCTGGTTGAAATGCGTTTCGACGGTGTGGCGCGCGTAGCGCGCGATGGCGGGAAGGTCGTAGTCGCCGCGCTGGATGCTTTCCAGCCGGTCGGCCAGTGCATCCACGTCGCGCTCCGGCACCAGCCAGCCGGACCGGCCGTCCTCGATCAGTTCCGGAATGCCGCTGTGTATCGTGGATAGGCATGGCACGCCGCTGGCCATCGCTTCCATCAGCGAGACCGGGATGCCTTCCTGGTCGCCGTCCTGCGCCGTGACACTCGGCAGCGCGAACACGTCGGCGCGGGCGAGGGCAGCCTGTACATAGGCCTTGTCGCGGCGTCCGCGGATGTGGATGCAGCTCTCCAAAGACTTTGCCGCGACGAAGCGTTCGAGATCGGCCTGCAGGGGACCGTCCCCGATCACTTCCAGTTCCACCGGCACCCGGCGCCATGCAAGCTGGCCCACGGCGTCGCAGAGGTATGCGATGCCCTTCTTCTCGACGAGGCGGGCCACGCACAGCACGCGCAGCGGGCGCGTCTGTTCGGGCACCCTGTCCTCAGGCGGTGCGAAGCGGAAGCTGTCGAGATCCACGCCCATGCGGTGCACGTGGATCTTTTCCGGCGCGCAGCCGAGCGCCATCAACTTCTGACTCCACAAGGCGCTGATGGGCAACATGTGCTCGCCGGTGTCGAACAGGCGCTGGTAGTCGCGCAGGTGGCGTTCGAGCACGCTGTGCTGCGACAGGTCGTACCCATGGAATACGGTGTACAGCGGGCCGTCGAGCAGGCCCAGGCTGCGCAGGTGCGCCGCCAGCACACCGGTGGGGCCGAAATGCGCGATGATCGCGTTGGCCTTCAGCGGTTCGCGCAGGCGCCTCGCCGCCCCGGCGAGTGCGAGACTTTTCGCCGCATGTCCGTAACGCCGTACCGAAAGCGCACGGCGAACGCGGGCCCGCGGCAGGCCGGGCAACACCTCTTGCGCCCGTCGCAGGGCCACCTGCCAACCGGTGGCACCCCGTGTTCCGCGCGGGAAGATGAACGTGGCGCGGTCCATCAGGCCGCGCGTGGCGACGGTGTCGCCCGGCATCGGCTCCGCGCCGCGGTTGACCGCGAGTATGCGCACGTCGAAGCCGCGGTCGAGCAGGCCCACGATCTGGTCGATGACGAAGGTTTCCGAATATTTCGGGAATTCGGGAAGGACGAAAAGCACCGTCATGGTCAGGACCCTATGGCGAGCGTGGCGAGAAGCGATTCGCGCGCGAAGGCCTTTTCACGGGCCACCGCGGCGGCGACGCGCGCGCGGAGGCCGGTATCGGCAAGCAGCGCAAGCACCTTCTCGCGCAGCGTGCCATCCAACAGCGAGTGCACCGGCACCGCAAGTTCGTCGATGCCGAGGCGTTTCATGATCCCCTCGGACTTGTGCTCGTAGTTCAGCGCCACGGAGGGGGTGCCGAAATTCATCGAGATGATCGCGCTGTGCAGGCGCGTGCCGATGGTGAGCACGCATGCACCGAGCTGCCTGCCGAGCTGGACATCGTTCAATTCGTCCATCTCGACCTCGAAGGCCTCGGGATGGCGCAGGCGCGCGCGCACCTTCAGCGCGATCATCCGGTCGTCCTTGGGATAGCCGTCGATCGCGGTACAGGTGGAGAAGGCGCGCACATGGAAACCGGCCTCGATGACCGCATCGAGGAGTTCGGCGAACGCGGCCTCGTACTGTGCCTGGCTGACACCCAGCCGCTTGTCGAAGGGGGCGAGTTCGCGGAAGGTCACCGCTACCGTGGGCCTTGCCGTGTCCGGCGCGACAGGTTCGCCCGGGTGCACGAGCCATGCGGTGTCCGACGTCCAGCGCAGTTTTTCCTCGGGAATGCCGGCCTCCTGCATGTAGCGCGCGCTGACTTCCTCGCGGAGCGCAAGCGCTTCGACCCGACCCATCACATCGCGCGATACCTTGCGGAAGAACGTGTGCTGGAACGGTCCCACGCTATGGCCCAGCATGTATACGGGCTTCCCGGCGAGGAGTGCGCAGCTTGCCTGGTCATATTGGGTGGCGCCGTAGAGGTCGACGAAGAACGAACCGCCGACCTGGATCACCACGTCGTATTCCGCCAGGGAGGCGATGAGGTCCCGATGGAGCCTGGGCAACGGAATCCAGCGCGCCCACCACCGCTTGCGCACGTGGGCATGCAGAAGCCTCGGCACCCAACGGCGCAGAACCTTCGCGCGCACTGCGCCGAGCGGCTTCCTGGCAGCCTCCTGGTAATACCGGTTGAGGGTATCGGGTAGGAGCGGGCGGCCCAGCAGATATTCGGAGCTGACCGGGAAGCGGCTGGTCACATCGATGCGGGAACCGGGCAGGGCTTCTTCCAGGCATTCCAGGAGGCCGCGGAGGATGGCGCAGTCCCCACGATTCCCGCAGGTGTGGTTTCCGACGATCAGGATGCGCGTCATGGTCTTCGCTTCATGCGGTGGCCGGGTGCTCATGGGGGTCAGGCCGGATCGGCCTTGTACGTGTAGTAGGCGTAGGTGGAATAACCGGAAGTGCGGCGCTCGACGGCATTGAAGATGGCACCCTTCAGTTCCACGCCGTTCTGTTCGAAGCGCTGTTTCGCCAGGGCCAGCTCACGCGCCTTGTTCAGGCCGAAGCGCGCGACCAGCAGGCTCGTTCCCGCGTGGTGGCCGATCACCGCCGCATCGGTCACGGCGAGGATGGGGGGCGTATCGATGATGATGAGGTCATACGACGGCACCACGTTCGCGATGAACCGGGTGAAGTTCTCGTGCATCAGCAGTTCGGAGGGATTGGGCGGTACCCGGCCGCGGCTGACGAACGAAACATTGGGAAGCGGACCCGGCTTCACCACGTCGGCCAGTTCCGCACCGCCGACAAGGAGGTCCGACAAGCCCAGCGCGGGCTTGATGCCCAGCACCTGGTGAAGGGTGCCGCGGCGCATGTCGCCGTCCACCAGCAATACGCGCTGGCCGGCCTGTGCGATGACGGCGGCCAGGTTCGCGGAGACGAAGGTCTTGCCGGCGAAAGGACTGGAACCGGTGATCATGAGCACGTTGTTCTTCGCTTCCAGCCGGGCGAAATGCAGGCTGGTACGCAGGCTGCGTATGGCCTCCACGGCAAGGTCGGACGGTTGCGCAATGGCGAGCAAGGGGCCGCGCGGCGGCTTGCCGTGCCGGTTCCTCGGGGCCCTGACGCCGGGCCCTGTGCCAAGCGGTACCGATGCGTATACCGGAAGGCCCAGGTCCTCGATGGCCGCCGGGTCCTCGATGCCGCGGTTGAGCACCTGACGGAGGAACACGAAGGCGAGCGCGAGGAAACCGCCCAGGAAGGTCGCCACGACCACCACCAGCGCCTTGCGCGGCTGCACGGGCTGGGTCTTGTCCACCGCCGAGGTGTCCACGATACGGACGTTTCCGACGGTACCCGCGCGCGCAATGTCCAGCTGCTGGGCCTGGTTGAGCAGGCTCGTGTAGGTATTGCTGCTTACCTGGACGTCGCGGTTGAGCTTGAGCAATTGCTGCTGCGTGTCGGGAAGGTCGCCCACTTCCTTCTGCATCTTGTCCTTCTGCGCCTGCAGCTGGCCCATCTGCTGTTGCAGGGCCTTGTACGCCGGATGGTCGTGTGTGAAGCGCCGATCGATGTCCGCTTCCTGCAGGTGCAGCTGCTGGATGTTGTTCTCGACGGCGACGATCTGGTCGAGCAGGCCCTTGGTCTGCATGCTCAGGTCGATCGAATGCGCCTTCGTCTGGAATTCGTTCATCGCCGCCTGGGCGCGGTCGAGTTCCTGGCGAACCTTGGGCAACTGGTCCTTCACGAACTGGAGCTGGCTGGCGGCTTCCGCGGAATTGCGTTCCACGTTCTGGCGCACATAGGCGGACGTGATGTGCGCAAGCACCTGTTGCGCCAGATCCGGATCGGCATTGTTGTAGGTGAGTCCGATGATGCCGGAGTCGTTACCTTGTTCCAGGGCGACGACGTCGCCTTGCAGTTTTCCTATGGTCGTCAACGCCGGCTGCACCACCACGTCGAATCGCGTGCCCGGATTGGCCGTGAGCCGCTTCAGTTGCATCGTCACGCCGCCGCCGTGCAACAGCTGGCCCGCCGCCCCTTCGAGGATGCGCTTCCCGTTGTCGTCGTACAGACCGTACCTTCCGCTGTCTTCCGCCCTGAGCTCGAGCTTCTTCCCCATCAACGTGTCGGGCACGTCGAGCTTGAAGATGTCCACCACTTCACCGCCCCAGCCATAGCGGCTGAGGCCGAAGCGCGGCTTGCCGAGATCACCCGGCTTGTGGCCTCGCGACAGGTAGTCGCCCAGGAGGGGAAGGCGCTGCGGTTGTACCTGCACGTCCAGGCGCAGGTCGTTCACCGCCGTGCCTACCACCAGGCGGGAGGTGATGAGCGCGATCTCCGTGGTGGCCTGCGACCCTGTGGTGCCCAGCGACTGGGTAAGGTCGCTCAGCCCCGGAAGGGTGGGAGTTTTCTGCTCTACCTGAACGACCGCCGTCGCCTGGTAGATCGGCGTGGCGAGCATCGTGTAAAGCACGCCGGCCACGAGGAAGGTGCCGGTAATGGCGGCGATGATCCACTTGTGGTCGAGCAACGTGCCGAACAACGCGTTCAGATCGATAGTGTCTTCGTCATGAACCGGCTCAATCTTGGTCGTCATGCGGCTTGATGTTTCCCGAATCTGAATGGACGTCTAAACGTTTATATCGCCGATAGTCTGAATGAGTCGGGAAGATGTGTTCTGCAAGCCACTGATAACATTCGAATTCCGGGCAAGACTCAGCGCGCCGGTCCTGAAGGGCCGAACGCTTCGTCGCACCACCTTGGGGCACGATTTCGGGGTCATGAGGCGGACGCAATTCGGAGGGCGACTGACTGTCCCGCCCATGCCGACGCCATTCGTGGTCGATCACGATGTCCTTCGCCATGCCGATGCCTACATGCAAGGGGAGTAGGGAACCGGCTTACGACCCCGAGAATAGTTGGCGCTCCGGACCGGTCAAAGTGACGAACGTCGTTTTTGCGACGCGCGTCAAGTAAACGTCGCCATTGTGTCGGCATTAAGGCAAAATTGTCATGACGATGCTAATGCCAACGGCCTGGCGCGTATCATTGCCGCTTGCGATAACTTGCTCAGAGCTTCCTGGGGCGCGTGCCTCATCCCATTAATGACGAGTCCCCCCAAGCTGCCGGGCTTCATCCTCACCCGCCGCTGGCGGGACACGGGGCACGGCACCGACCTCGAATTCTGGCTGGCCACCGACGAGGGGTCCAGGCAGGTCGTGATTTCGGCGCAGACGTCCGTGGCATTCGTGCCGGCGTCCCGGCGAGCGGACGTGGAAAAGGCCGCCCGTGGGGGCGCCAATGCGGAACTGCGCCCTCTGCCGCTGAAGACGTTCGCCCAGGAGCCGGTGCTGGGCGTCTATACGCGCAGCCATAAACAGATGGTGACGCTGGAACGGCGCCTGAGAGACCGCGGCATCGCCTTGTTCGAGGCGGACATCCGGCCACACGACCGGTTCATGATGGAACGCTTCATCACGGCCGCGGTGCAGGTCGAAGGCGGGGCGGTGGAGGGCAATCGCATCCTGGACCCGAAACTGGCGCCGCATGCGGATTATCGTCCGGCGCTGCGATCCGTATCGCTGGACATTGAGACCAGCGCACGCGGCGAGCTGTATTCCGTGGCGCTCGAGGGGTGTGGCCAGCGACAGGTCTACATGCTCGGCAGCGCCGCGCCCGATGCCGAGGTGCCAGGCGACTTCGACCTGGAATACCTGGCCGAACCTGCGCAGATCGTGCATCGACTGAACGACTGGTTTCGGGAACACGATCCGGACGCCATCATCGGCTGGAACCTGATCCAGTTCGACCTCAACCTCCTGCAGAAGCATGCCGACGCCCACGGCGTGCCCCTGCTGCTCGGGCGGGGTGGCCTGCCCATCGAATGGCGCGCCCATGGCACCCGCGAGGGTTACCTGTTCGCGCCGATGCCTGGACGGCTGGTGATCGACGGCATCGAGGCACTGCGCGCCGCGCAATGGAGTTCGCCGTCCTTCAGCCTGGAACACATCGCCCAGACGATGCTTGGCGAAGGCAAGGCGATCGACGATCCCTACCATCGCATGGCCGAGATCGAGCGCCGCTTCCGCGAGGACAAGGTCGCCCTTGCGCGCTACAACCTGAAGGACTGCGAGCTCGTCACGCGGATTTTCGCGAAGGCGAACCTCTTCGGGTTCCTGCTGGAACGCGCGCATGTGACCGGTCTTGCCGCCGACCATTTCGGCGGCTCCATCGCCGCTTTCAGCCACCAGTACCTGCCACGCATGCACCGCGCGGGCTACGTGGCCCCCAACGTCGGTGACGTGCCCGACGCTGCGTTTCCCGGCGGGTTCGTGATGAACTCGCGGCCGGGGATCTACGATTCCGTGCTGGTGCTGGACTACAAGAGCCTGTATCCGTCGATCATCCGCACCTATCTGGTGGATCCGGTGGGGATGGTGGAAGGGGAACTGGATCCGTCGCCGGAGGCATCGGTGCCGGGTTTCGACGGCGTCCGTTTTTCCCGCCGGAAGCACTGCCTCCCGGCCATCGTCAACCAGCTATGGGAGCGCCGCGACGACGCCAAGCGCCAGGGAAACCAGCCCTTGTCGCAAGCGCTGAAGCTCCTGATGAATTCGTTCGTCGGCGTCCTCGGCGCACGGAACTGCCGCTTCTTCGATCCCCGGCTCGTGTCGGCGGTGACCCTGCGCGGTCATGAAATCATGCGATGCACGCGCGAGCTGGTCGAGGCGGAAGGCTACGAGGCGATCTATGGCGACACCGACTCCATCTTCATCTGGCTGAAGCAGCGTCGCAGCAACGCGGAAGCCGAAGCCATAGCGGTGGCTCTGGTAGAGAAGATGAATCGATGGTGGCGCGAACACCTTGCGGCCACCATGGGGCTGGAGAGCGCCCTCGAGATCGAGTTCGACACCCACTACAGCCGGTTCTTCATGCCCACCATCCGCGGCAGCGAGGAGGGCAGCAAGAAGCGATATGCGGGCCTCGTCAGGAACGACGACGGTAGCGAAGAAGTCGTTTATCGCGGCCTCGAGACGGTGCGCACGGACTGGACGCCCTTGGCTCAGCAGTTCCAGCAGGCGCTGTACCTGCTCGTGTTCAAGGAGCAGCCGTACGCGGAATTC
The DNA here is from genome assembly GCF_056755355.1 of Luteibacter sp. HAY1-4A. Lineage (NCBI taxonomy): Bacteria > Pseudomonadati > Pseudomonadota > Gammaproteobacteria > Lysobacterales > Rhodanobacteraceae > Luteibacter > Luteibacter sp. HAY1-4A. The sequence continues at coordinate 7,407 of NZ_JBNDHZ010000015.1, read as the reverse complement.
ATCAAGGACTATGCGCGCCGGCTTCTCGCCGGCGACATGGATGAGCTTCTGGTTTATCGGAAGCGCCTTCGCGGAAGGCTCGACGAATACCAGCGCAACACGCCACCGCAGGTACGCGCGGCTCGCGTCGCGGACGAGTTCAACGCGCGGCACGATCGACCGCTGCGTTACCAGAGCGGTGGGTGGATCAGTTACGTGATGACCGTGAACGGTCCGGAACCCGTCGAGGCGCGCAGCTCGCGCATCGACTATGAGCATTACCTGTCGAGTCAGCTACGACCTGTCGCCGATGCGATCCTCGTGCCGTTGAACGAGAGTTTCGCCAATCTCACCAGCGACCAGTTCGGCCTGTTCGAGGCGTGAGCCACTTCCGCGGGCGTGCGCTTCTGGTTTAGTGTGCCGCGATCTGCGCTTCTGACGAGGGAGATGCCGCCATGACCGCTCCAGCCAAGATCACGCCGTGCCTGTGGTTCGACTTCAACGCCGAAGAAGCGGTGAGTTACTACCTGTCCATCTTCAAGAGTGGCCGTGTGCTGGAGGTGTCGCATTACGGCGACGCGGTGCCTTCCCAGAAGGGCAAGGTACTTACGATGCGCTTCGAGATCGAAGGCCAGCCCCTGCTCGCGCTGAACGGGGGCCCGCAGTTCCCGTTCACCGAAGCCATCTCCCTCATGGTCGACTGCGAGACACAAGAGGAAGTTGACGAGCTCTGGGCGAAGTTGGGCGCCGGTGGCAGCGAAGGCATGTGCGGCTGGCTGAAGGACAAGTTCGGCCTGTCGTGGCAGATCGTGCCGCGGCAGATGATCCCGATGTTCAACAGCCCCGACAGTGCCGCGGCGGCACGCGCCATGCAGGCGATGATGTCGATGCGGAAGATCGACCTCGCGAAGATCAAGGCGGCCTTCGACGGGCGGTAGCGGCGGGACAGCCGCCGCTACCGGTGCTTCGCCGGGGGTCAGGAAGCCTTCTTCCTGGCCTTGCGCTGCTGCTCCACGTAGCCGCGATAGGCATCCATCGCGGCGTCGCGGCGCAGAAGCTTCGATTCCGGATCGACGACGTACAACGCGTTCGCGGTGGGCAGCGCGACATCGCCGCGGCCATCGGCCATCGGTAGGGTCACGATGCGGTCACCGACCTTGACCTCCACCGGCAGCGGGAAGGGGCCGTTGCCGGGTACCGACCAGGCAAGGTGTAGAACCTGGCCTTCCTGCTTCACCTGAAGGTCCGGGAGCGCCGCCTGGTAGAGGTACACATTGAAGAACCAATGCATGTCCTTGCCGGTGACCTTGTCGACGTTGTCGATGAATTCCTTCGTCGTGCCATATCTCGGCGCGAAGTTGCCGGGTGCCGGGTTCTCTGTGCCATAGACCATGAGGCGTACCGAGCGGTAGAACGCGTCGTCACCGATGAGGTTGCGCAGGGTATGCAGCATCAGCGCACCCTTGTTGTAGATGTCCTGACCAGGACCGCCGCGCTCGTCGTTGTAGACATCTTCCTCGCGTCGTGGCGTGCCCGACACGATCGGATGATGGTTGGCGACGATCGTGCGCAGGCGCATCAACGTGGAGAAATAGGCCTGCTTGCCACCGATGGCCTCCGCGTACAGCGGCTGCATGTACGTCGCGAACGCCTCGTGGATCCACATGTCGTCCCAGTTGGCATTGGTGACCTGGTTGCCGAACCACTCGTGCGAGAGCTCGTGTTGCAGCAGGTCGTCGTAGCCGTACGGCGTCTTGGCGTACTCGTTGCCGTAGGCATTCACCGTCTGGTGTTCCATGCCCTTGTATGGGGTTTCCACCACGCCCATCTTCTCCGAGCGGAACGGGTACGGACCGATGGTCCCCTCAAGGAAGTCGAGCATGTGCGGGAACTCGGCGAACAACGCGCGAGCCTTGGCATCGTCATCCACATACCAGTAATGCATGGGGTAGGTGTCGCCGAAACGGCTCGTATAAGTGCCCGACAGCTCCCGGTAGGGGCCGATGTTCAGGGAGATGCCGTACGTACTCACTTCATGCGCGCGCCAATGGTAGGTACGCATGCCGTCCTTCTCTTCCATACCCACGGCAACGCCATTGCCCACCGCTACCAGCGGCGCCGGCACCGTCACGTGTTCGTCCACGAGTTTCGGACGGCCGGTGGGATGGTCGATGCAGGGCCAGAAAAGGTCGCAGCCTTCACCTTCCACCGCAGTGGCGATCCACGGCTGGCCGTCGGGTGTCGTCGACCAGACCATGCCGCCGTCCCACGGTGGCTTGACCGCCGTGTGCGGGCGGCCGTGGTAGATCACCCGCACCGCTGTGGTGGCACCGGCAGCCAGCGGACGCGGAAGGTCGACCTCGAGATGGCCGTCGGCATTCCGATAGGACGACCCGGCAAGCCGCTGGCCGTCAACTTCGACCGCGTCGATCGGCAGGTTGCGATCGAGGTCGAGCACCATGCGCTTCAGCGGTGACTTCAACTGGAAGGTGAGGGTGGCATCGCCTTCGAGGCGGCGGGCCTGCGGGTCCACACGGAAATGCAGATCCGCGTGCTCGAAGCTGACAGCCTGTTGTTCGGGCGTGAGCGGGGCGCCGGAGTTGATGGTGAAGTCCGTGAGCGGTGGCGGCTCCGGCGGCGCGGAAGGCGAGCACGCAGCGGCGCTCAGCGCGAGGCAGATGCCCAGCGGAAGGGTATGTCGCATGGTCGGGACGGTCCTGGGAGGGATAGCGAACACCCGACCATAGGAAGCCGGAAGACGGTCGCGCATGTGCCGGTAGTCAGGGCAGCCCGCGCCTGTAACCAAGGTGGCCACCGCAGCGAACTCGCAGGTGCCGGCATCTGGCCGGCGTCGAACCTGCAGGGGAACCATGAGTAACCGTCACATCGCCGCTCTCGCGCTCACGCTGGTCGCCGCGGCCGGCATCGCCCATGCCGAGGACCAGTCCGGGAAACCCGAGGTGAAGGCCTCCGTCGAGAAATGCTGGGGTGTCGCGAAAGCCGGTCAGAACGATTGCTCGGCGGGCCCGGGCACGATCTGCGCGGGCACCGCGAAGGCCGATTACCAGAAGAACGCATGGGTCAACGTTCCCGGCGGTACGTGCACCTCGATCAAGACCCCAAAGGGGCACGGCACGCTTACCCAGACCGGCTAAGCTTTGGCCTTCCGCGCCGAGCACCATCGCCGCTCCTGTGAATGCAGGAGTCGTGCGACGGGTTTCACTCGGCGTTGGCCCCGTCCATGGCAGGTTGGCAAGGAACAGCAAGAGGCAAGCGAGCATGGCGACGACATTCAAGGTTGGCGACCACGTGCGCTGGAACAGCGAGGCGGGCTATGTCACGGGCACGATCATTCGGATCCACACCCGCGATTTCGACTACAAGGGACACCCTCGGCGAGCGAGTCAGGACGATCCGCAGTACGAGATCAAGAGCGACAAGACCGATCACATCGCCGCGCACAAAGGCTCCGCGCTCAAGCATGAGTGACACACCGCCGCTTTATACGATCGGCCACTCCAATCGCCCGATCGAGGAATTCCTCGCCGTCCTGAGCGATGCCCGCATCGAGTGCGTGGTGGACGTACGCACCTTCCCCCGGTCGCGTACGAACCCGCAGTTCAACATCGAGGTGCTGCCAACATCGTTGGCGGAGGAGGGCATCGGCTATGAGTACCTCCCCGACCTGGGCGGCCGTCGCCCCAAGTCGAAGGACATCCCGCCGGAAGTCAACGCATTCTGGCGGGTATCCAGCTTCCACAACTACGCCGACCATGCCATGTCGGAACGCTTCCAATCCTCGCTTGCCGCCCTGCTTCGCCTCAGCGAGGAACGGCGCTGCGCGATGATGTGTTCCGAAGTGCTCTGGTGGCGCTGCCATCGGCGGATCATCGCCGACTACGCGATGGCTGCCGGGCGCGAGGTCCGGCATCTATTCGACGTGGGGCACGTGGAGGACGCCCACCTCACGCCCGGCGCGGTGGTCGGCGATGGCATGGTGGCCTACCCAGCTTCCCCCTGAAGGCAGACCCCCCCCCACACATCGCAAGTTCTTGCGGTAAGCAAACGGAAAGGTCGGCGAAAGTGAGACGCCGTATTCGTTTGAACGTAGGGTTTGTATATGAACATGTGGCGGGGAATCGCAACTTCATCTCCCGGGGGGGAGGATCAACGTGAATACACTTTGTTTGCGGCGCGGCGTGCTCGCCAGCGCACTGGCCGTGGCGCTGTTCGCGCCCCACGCGTTCGCGCAGTCGGCGCCTTCCGATAGCGAGGCCTCGGCGGGGAAGCAGGACAAGGCCGTCCAGTTGAAAGAGATCACCGTCACGGGCTCGATGATCCCGCGAGTGGAAGTGGAGGGCCCCGCTCCGGTGGTCACCATCACCGCTGAACAGATCAAGCAGCAGGGCTACACCACGCTGTGGGAGTTCCTCGACTCGTTGCCGCAGGTGGGCCAGCAGATCTCCGATTCCGCCGCCTGGGGTTCCAGTTCGGTCAATGCGCGGTCGGTGAACCTGCGTGGGCTGGGCCCCGGGTTCAGCCTGTTGATGATCGACGGTCATCGCGTAGTGGATTACCCGCAGCCGTTGAACAAGCAGAGCAATTTCCAGAATTACAACAACATTCCCACGGGCATGATCGACCATATCGAAGTCCTCGCCTCGGGGGCTTCGTCGATCTACGGCTCGGACGCGGTGGCTGGCGTGGTCAACGTCATCCTGAAGAAGAATTACCAGGGAGACGACCTGCAGGTGACCGGTGGCGGCGCCACGCGCGGCGGGCGGGCCTACGGCGACATCAACTTCTTCGGCGGCAAGTCCGGCGAGAACTGGCACATCGTCTACAACCTCGAGAAATCCAACCGCACGGCGCTTTGGGGTATGGATCGCCCCTACCAGGATTCGGTGGCCGATGCCGGCTATGGCTCCTGGGGCCCCGCATCGCGGATGTTCGGCTACCAGTACGACGCAGCCGGCGCCATCGCCCTGTCGGCGATGACGGGGAGCGGCCAGTACATCACGCCGCCGGCAGGCACCTGCGGCAAGTTCACCAACTCCCAGTTGAGCCAGTCGCACACCGTCACCACCAACGGAACGCAGATCTCGGGGGTGACGAACAACGGCTACTACTGCTCGCAGCCGGCATTGTTCCAGAACTGGGTGCTGACGCCGGGCAGCCGCAGCAACAATGGCTACATCGCAGGCGAGTACGACTTCAAGAACGGCCTGCAGCTCTATGGTTCGGCCGCCCTGTACAGGACGGTGGGCATCTCCAATACCCAGTTGAACGCCTACGGCACGGGTGAGTTCTACGACCAGACCACGGGGCAGGTCATCAAGCAGGCGGTTCGCCAGCTGACCGCGCAGGAAATGGGCACCACCGCCAACACCCACGACCGCGAGCAGAACTGGAACCTGCAGACCGGCTTGCGTGGCACGCTGTTCGACGGCGACTACCACTGGGACCTGAACCTCAACAGCCAGAAGTACACCGTGCGCGAGGACTTCACGGGTTACAACAGCCAGGGCATGAACGACTTCTTCCTCGGCAGGCAGCTCGGCAGCACCGGCGACGGCCTGCCCATCTACGCGATGAACTGGCAGCAGTGGTGGAACCCGATCACGCCGCAGCAGTACAGCCAGTTCGCGGTGAATGGCGAGAACACGTCGTCGTCGTGGCTGGACCAGGCGCAGCTTCGCGTCAACGGCGATCTTTTCAAGTTCCCCTGGGTAGACGAGCCGGTGGGCTGGGCAACGGTACTGGAGGCCGCGCACAACGGGTTCAAGCTCTCGCCCGATCGCCGCGCTGAAGATCCGGAAACCTTCCAGAACCCGTTCGGGGCGTACCTCACCGGCGGCGGCACGCGCCAGCGTTACTCACTGGGCACCGAGTTCCGCGTGCCGGTGTTCAACTCGCTGACCTGGACTATCTCGGGCCGGCTCGACAAATACAACGACGCCAGCAGTGCCGACGTGGCGCGTACCTGGGGCTCGGGACTCGAATGGCGGCCGTATGACGGCCTGCTGCTCCGCGGCAGCTACGGCACCAATTTCAAGGCGCCGGACATGCAGGCCATCTACCTGACCGGCTCCACGTCGCCGGTAGGCGATTACATCGACCCCTTGCAGTGCATCGCGGCCATCAAGGCGGGCCAGACGAACAACACCTGGTGCAACCAGGTACAGCGCCCGACCTCGCAGTACTACACCTTGTACACCAACGGCAGCCGTCTCCTGCTGCCGCAGACCGGCCACTCCTGGACCTATGGTTTCGTGTGGCAGGTGCCGGGGGTGCAAGGCCTCTCGGTGTCGGCCGACTACTGGCACATGGGCGTGGACAATGCGATCCAGTACCTCGACCAGAACACCGTCCTGAACGACGAGGCGGGCTGCCTGACCGGCGTGAAGCCGAACGGCACCTCCGGTTTATCGCCGTACACGGCCCACGTGCCCAATTCCGCGTATTGCCAGATGGTGACGCAGATGGTGACGCGTAACGCCACCGGGCAGGTGGTGACGGTGCAGTCCGGTCCGATCAACGAGGCGTCGCTTTACGTGAGCGGCATCGATGCCTCGCTGGACTACAAGCTGCACACGGAAGACCATGGCGACTTCCGCGCCGGCATCAACTACACCGACAACCTGTCGTACAAGCAGCGCGTGTTGGCGTCCGATGAGTTGCAGAACACCCGGTACCAGAACGTGGCGAGCAGGGTCACGTGGATCGCCGACTGGAACAAGGGTGCGTGGAACGTCTCCATCTCCGGTGTGCGCGAGGGCAGCATGCGTGCCCCCAACTACGACGGCTGCAACGTGCTCCCGAACGGCATCCAGCCGGGCATGGTCACGGTGCCGGACGGCAACCAGTCGATCGCCACCGGCATCTGCCAGGTCACCCTGGACGGCAATCCGGTCAACGTCGCCGACACGACCTACAAGGGCAGGACGCCGGTGTGGATCACCTGGAACACGTCGGTGGGTTGGCAGATCAACCCGGATACACGCCTGAAACTTACCGTGGCGAACATCTTCGACAAGGTGGGAGCGATTCCGTACTACGCGGGCGGCTTCGAGTTCGTGACGACAGGCCAGACGGCCAGCGAATACAACGGCCGCGAGGTGTTCCTGACGTTCGACTACAAGCTGAAATGAGGTTCTTCGCGGAAGTCTGGGGATGCGCGCTGTCTTCGTTACGGAATGAACCTTGGCATTTTGTCTTTGAAGGGCGCGCTGTCGTTTTCGGTTGCGGTGATCGTTCGCGCTTCAGTCGTCGTCCGCGCTTGAGTCGCTGGGTGCTGCCTGCGCAGACACGAGGGTAAGGCAGTCACGGGGAGCGCGTGCCGCTCCCTGTAGGAGCCGCCATGGCGGCGAGGAAAGCTCGCGAGAACCTTGCAAGATAGACAGGACCCTGTGGCAAGTGTGGGAAGCG